>CAZEHW010000229.1:0-5455 GCA_964511865.1 uncultured Hyphomicrobiales bacterium
AGAAACTGTCTGAACCGTTGATTGAAGCTGATTGAAATGATTTCGCTGATGTTTTATCCCGGAGGGATTACATTTTGGTAACAAAACAAAACACAAACGGTCTTTATCCCAGCGATATATTTTCTGTCATTCCTGCGAAAGCAGGAATCAAATTGTTTTATTTTGCAATTAATTTCAAAGTTTTGTAAGTTTGCTACATAATTCTGATATTATTTGAGAAACAGGGCGTCATGAGAAAAATAAAATTCATTCTGATATTTGTTCTGATTATATTTTCTAATTTCTTACTAATGTATAGTCAGGAAAATAAACAAGGTTCGCCAACCGAACCCGGCAAAAAAATTCAGTCTTTCAAAATAGGACTTCTCGGTGGAATTAATATTCCTTTATCGCCTCTCGAATTAGTCAACAAGCCGACAACTGCCACAAAAGAAGTTCAAACGTCTCTTTTGAATGGTCTTGACGGTCTTGGATTCGGAACTACTTACAATATTGGTGTTACCGGTAAATTTCCTTTATCAGAATTATTTTTAAGTGGTGCAAACCTCGAATACTCAGGATGGGAAAGTATCAATACCTGCAATTGCCAAGACGAAGAATTTGGGAAAAGCGAAAACTCCTTATCACTACTTCATTTTGGAATATTTTACCATTATTTTCTATACGAAAATCTTTATGCAGGACCTGAAATCGGTTTTAATTTCTTTAATGTGAACGTTACCGAAAACTCAAGCCGGGGCGAACTTGACTTCTCGAAAAGCTATACCAGAATTGGTTTGGGAATTTCCATCGGTTATGAATATCCGCTTTCAAAACAATTTGCACTCGATATATCAGCAAGAGGTCAATTCCCGAATCTACTCTTAGGTCAGGAAAACACCAATCCTACAGCAGATTCGGAATCATTAATAAATTCAAAGGATGAGACAGCAGAAGCAAATCTATTTCTAATCTCATTCAACATCGGACTGTTATTTTCAATTTACTATTAGGTGCAAAATGAAAAACAAAATTTTATTGATAATCATTTTATTTGCATTTTGTAAATGCACAGTTGAGAATGAAAATATATATGTTATTGATTGCGATAAACTTGGCGAAAATGAAGTCAAAATCTGTGACCAAATCTGGAGTACAAAGAATCTCGATGTTGACCACTATCGAAATGGTGACTCAATTCCGGAAGTAAGGGATGCAACAGAATGGGCTAATCTTAAAACGGGTGCTTGGTGTTATTATAACAATGACACTACACTGGGAGCGATTTATGGCAAACTGTACAATTGGTATGCAGTAAACGATCCCCGTGGATTGGCTCCTGCCGGATGGCATGTGCCAAGTGATGGTGAATGGATAATATTAGAGATGTGTCTGGGTATGTCTCAAACAGAGGCTAATAAAACCGGATATAGAGGAACAGATGAATATGAAAAACTGAAAGAATCTGGAACTGCTCATTGGCAAAACCCAAATGCAGGAGCCACAAATGAAAGTGGCTTTACAGCTCTCCCGGGTGGATACCGTTACATTAATGGGGGGTTCGCCGGTCTTGGCTATGGTGGGAGTTGGTGGACTTCAACGAATATCACTGGGGTAGGTGGAGCCGACAGGGATGTGGGCTACGGTAAAAACGGAATCAATAGGGGTGGTGCTGAGAATGAGGATGGGGTTTCTGTTCGTTGTGTTAAGGATTAATAAATATAATGATATAAATAAATGTTTTTATCTTTTACTAGTAATATTTAAAGTCAATACAAAATTAATAGAAACGTATTTATTTGAGGAGAAAAATCAAATGGTTTTAATTGATGAAAATAAATTAAAAGGTAATTACGGTGAGTACCTTGTGATGCAAAGATTGAGTCGCCATTGTTTAGTTAGACCAGTTGCATCAGGTACGGATATTGGTATTGATATATATTGTGAATCTGTCGATAAGAATCAACCATTTCTTCATTTTTGGATTCAAGTTAAAACCGGTAGTAAGCATCAAATAAAAGATGGGTTTACTTCTTGTTCATTTGATAAAAAACATTTAGAATATTGGATAAAACAACCTGTACCAGTGTTTGCTGCGATTGTACCTTTGACATGGCCACCAGAAATTGATGTGGATATTTATATTATTAATCTTACAAAATATCTAATCGAAAATGATATAAACAAAAAAAATAAGCAAGTCCGAATTAAATCAGATTATGTTTGGAAGCATAATGATAAAGACTCAATTGAAGATTTTCTAAAAGAGGTTGTTCCAACAACAACTGCATTTTTGGATTTAAAAAAAGGGATTTTATCAGAAATACCGTCATCCATCCAACAATATACAAGAAAAATACCAAATACACCGGTTATTAAATTTTGGAATGAAATAGAAAATCGGATTAGAATTACTGCTGCAATGTCGATTATTAATGAATCCGTAAATAAAGAATTTTATAGTACAAATGCTGATTTTATTAAAAAAATGGCTTCAATTATTAAAGTTTTTAAAGATGACGAACATCAAGAAAACTTTTATGCTTTGGGAAAATATTATCATTTAGAAAAAGATTTTAAAACTGCGATTGAATATTATCAAAGAGCTTTAAAGTCCATTGATGATGATCCTAAGAATATAATTCAAGAAGAAAGATGGAAAAAAGAATATGCAAAAATCTCGGATAATTTAAAATTAGCAGTAAATTCAACACAACTATCTTAGTTGAAATAGATAATTTATTGAAATTCCTATTTTTCAAACAACGAATTCATTGAATCAATTTCAATAAACTCATCCGACATTTTTGCGTGTAATAGTTCAATCCCTGAGGGATAAATTCTCTGTGTAGCTCTGTGTCTCCTCCGTGCAACTCTGTGTAATTGTCTTTCGTTTCACGTTTTCACGTTTTCACGTTTTCAAGTTTCGCCGTTTCACTGTTTAACGATTTTTTCAAATCATCCTCTTAACCGCCGAAACAACATCCTCAACCGAAATTTTATTCATGCAGTCAAAATGCACTTTCGGACATTTATACAATCCATAATGCGTACAAGGACGACAGGGAAGATGCTTCTCGACAATTTCATATTTAGTACGGAAAGGAACAAACCCAAACTCCTGTACTGTAGAACCAAAAATAGCTATGACCGGAACTTTTCTCGCCGCCGCAATATGAACCACACCGGTATCATTGGAGATAAGCAAAGAAACTGAATCTATAGCTTTAGCGGTTTGCAATATCGAATCAGACTCAGTACAATCTTCAAAATCAAAATTCAAATTTGACTTAATCCAATCAGTAATCTCTTTATCCTTTTTTCCTCCAATCAGAACAATATCAGCATTCAGATTATCTTTCAAATGAATGATAAGCTCCAAATATTTTTCTTGTTGCCAGCGTTTAGTATTGTGGAAAGCACCCGGAGCAACTGCAATTTTCAAATTATTTCTATCTGTGTTTGTTTCGGGTGGATAAGTACCAACTTCACCGGGAAGCCAAAGCTCCAAACCTTTGCCATCATCCTCAATTTCAAGTGGAGACGCAGTTATGCGGTAAATTTCCGGAATGGGGACAATACCTTTCAGCAATGGTCTTTTGAAATAAACCAGCGAAAGCTTATGCAATCTCATTTTCTTAACATAGAAATACCTGTCACCCAAGCCGCTTCTGAAAACCCTTGAACGCATATTTTTTTGCAAGTCGATTACAATATCGAACCTGCCCCCCGGAATCTTTGATTTAATTTTATTTTTCAAGTCCGCTATATCCGCCATAGAACTTTGTTTATCGTATTCTATCAGATTGGATATATGGGGATTATATCTGAAAATCTCAGAAAATTGCTTAGATGTAACAAAATCCAGCCTGGCTGAGGGATATTTACTCCTTATCTGCCTGACAAGAGCAGTTGTCAGAATAACATCACCCATTGAGCTTAATCTGATTATAAGAATATTATCAACTTTTTTTATCATATTTTGTAAAATTTTTTCAAATAAATTTCAATAAAAAAAAATTTGTGATTAACTTGCAGAACAAATTAATGAATTTTTCAATTATATTTTATACGATATGAATTTTTCAATAGAAAATAAGAATGGTTATGTGATTTTTACATTAAAAGTAAAAAATCTTGATTCGGAAAACACAGCTATGCTCAAAGCTGAACTTTTAATAATTTGCCAGCCGACAGTTAAAGGATTAATACTTGATATATCCGATGTGGAATACATTGATTCGAGCGGACTGGGAGCTCTCTTGCTTGCTCACAGACAATTGAAGGAATACGATACTGCAATAACATTAGTAGGAGCACAGGAAGTTGTAAAGTCAATGCTGAATATATCTCAACTTACAGAACTGTTCCATTTAGAAGATACTGTTGAAGATGCAATTGCATCGTATAATTAATTTTTAAATACTAAACTACTTCGCCGTCTCTTTCAGGATAGGGTGGAAGCGGTAAAGAATTTGGAATACCCATCAATGGAAAATCTTTTCTAAGAGGGTACAAAGGTTCACCTGTTTCAGGGTCATTAAAATCTTCAGGCATGTAAAACCTTCGCAAACCGGGATGGTCACTAAACTTTATGCCATACATATCAAATGTTTCTCTTTCGTACCAATTGGCACTTTCCCAAATACCTGTAACAGTAGGGCAAACAGGGTCTTTTGCTTTGATGGGAACCTTTAAACGAATTCTGGATTTATTCGAATTGGAATAAAGAAAATATACAACTTCAAACCTTGGTTTCTTTTTAGTTAACCAATCAATAGCTGTAATATCTGTAAGCATATCGAAACGCGTACTTTCATTTTCTTTGAGAGCACGTGCCGTTTCTATCAGCTTATCTTTTGGAACAATGAATGAAATCTGGTCTCTATGTTCATATATTTCAGATTCCGGGCAAACCGATTTAACTACTTCAATTACTTTTTCTTTATCCAATGCCATAATTCAAACTCAAATACTAAAAAATTACTAAACAATAAAACATTAATTTACGAAAAATTTAAAAAATAAAACAAGAAATTTCAAATTGTATATCACCATCTGTATGCAATCCTCAAAAACAAACCCAGTCTTGAATGATAACCAACACCACCAACCAACTGGTCTAAATATTCATTTTCTCCATCAATGAAAGTTAAAGGCGTTTGTGCCCCAACACCAAAACAGATACCTCCATGAGTAACAGCTCCTTTTTTATAATAAAGTTGTTCGTCGGGATCCCATGAAAGTACAGAATCGATTGACGAGTAAAAGCCAATACTTCCAAAAATACTTATTTCTTCCAAATCATAATAGCCATAAAAATCTGCACAAACTGTGTTGCTTGGATAAGATTTCTCTTGCAAATTACTTGTATTATTATTTCGCTGTGGGCTTGTTTTTGGAATATCGTTTTCAAATCCCGTTGCACTGATTGCTAAACCAAATAAACTGTATATGAAAACCAAAGCACCACCGG
>CAZEHW010000230.1:0-5408 GCA_964511865.1 uncultured Hyphomicrobiales bacterium
AAATTATGAAAGTCAGCTCTTACTCCGCCCACAATAGTTAAATCCCATAATCCTGAAAGAGTATATTCAGTAAACAAACCCGGAATTCTATCAGTTCTGTTAAAAACATTGGTTTTAAAATTTTCATTATATTCATCAAACTGCCAGCTTAAACCTAAAGAAATATTATGTGTAAGTTCGATATTTTCATCTTCTGCTTCTGAATGATTTTCTTCATCATCAGATTCATGGTCATGTCCTTCATGACTATCAATATGTTCCTCGTGACCTGTTTCAAAAGCAAATTGATAGATAATGTTAGCATACAAAGATTTCTGCTTGCCAATATAGCTATTGTTACCAAAATATGAATCCTGGGAGTGGTCCGCAGCAAAAAGTATCAAAGCAAGACTTTTATAATTTACTTCATCGAAAATTATTCCGCTTTTCCAAAAACCTTCATATCTTTCAGTATGAATATTCAAACCGTATAAACCATTTGGAGTGGATGATTCAAAATAGTCTTTCTGACCTCCCTTGCGGTCCTCATATAGAGCTTTGACACCTGCCTGAATATGAACATCATTGGTTAGATAATTCCACCTGTTCATAACGTTAATCTGTTCATCCATAGGCAAATCAAGAAATTCATCTTTATTGTAGTCTATTTTGCTTCCCATTTTATTACCGTGAACCAACAACATGGTACTCAATTCATCATTAAATTCATATCTTGTGTTCAAATCTCCTTCAACTCTTCCCATCTGATTTGCAAAGAAATTGAAAAAAATCGGCTCGCTTGTTTGAGGTTTTTTATATTCAACATTGATTTGACCCGTTATAGATTCATAACCTGTTGTAACAGAAGCCGCTCCTTTAGAAATTTGAATTGATTCCATCCAAGGTCCCGGAATATAATTTAATCCATAAGTAGCACCAATACCTCGAAGATTAGGTATTTTCTCTGTTAATATCTGAGTATATGCTCCATCCAATCCTAACAACTGAATTTGTTTAGCACCTGATACGGCATCTGTATATTCAACATCTACTCCAGCATTAGTCTGGAAACTTTCACCAAGGTTACAGCATGCCGCTTTACGCAAACCCTGCATCGTAATTTGCTCTGATTTTGCAAT
The DNA here is from genome assembly GCA_964511865.1 of uncultured Hyphomicrobiales bacterium. Classification (GTDB taxonomy): domain Bacteria; phylum Bacteroidota; class Ignavibacteria; order Kapaibacteriales; family UBA2268; genus ChocPot-Mid. The sequence continues at coordinate 1,119 of CAZEHW010000230.1, forward strand.
CTCAGCTTTTGAAACAATAGTTCCTTGCCTTCCTGTTACTGTAACACCTTCCAATTTTAATTCAGAATTCAATTCAATTTCAAGATAACTTTTCGTTACCGGAATTTCTATGGTGTCTTTACCATAACCAATATAACTTGCAATTAATTTTGTTGAAGAATTATTTCTTTCAATCTCAAAAGCTCCCTTTTCTTTACTAATAGTCCCTGTTTGAGTACCTGCCCAAAACAAAGTAGCTCCAGCCAATGGAATTTTTTTATTGTTTTCATCTACTCCAAATATTTTTCCTTTCAGAACCGCTGATTCTGTTATAGAAATTTGGACTAATATAATTATTATTAATATCAGAAATTTATGTATTGTTTTCATTTTACCCTCTTGTTTTTTAAAAAACTAATTTTTTTATTATTATAGAAATAGAACATACCAAACCATTGTTCAGCTTTTAACCTATAATATTGTCCGAGGGTTTTTCAGATGTTTTGTACTGAGATTTGTGTATTAGGAATGTTATATTGCTAATAACAGGTTTTTTAATATCCTCTTTGAAGTATTGTGAACAATAAGAATCCTTTTCGGATTCCAAGAATGTCAACAAAATTTCTTTAAATGGCAATATAATTTCAGTCGGCTCAATTAATAATTTTAATGGAGTGATGTAATCGGCATCAATAGTTATATATTCTACATATTCCTGACAATTAGAAATTTCATCGAATGAGCAGTCATTCTTATGTTCAGTGCATTTTTCGCAAATACCGCTTATATCTTCCTGATGGTCGCATTTTGTTTCCGTAAAGAGAGATACATTGTGTGTACCTTCCACATTGCAAATATGATGAAAAACGGCTACTCCTGAACTTGCCGGAAGCAATATCAGGATTAAAAACATACTTGATAATTTTAAAATTTTTCTTCTCATCATATAAAACTTAACGTTATTAACATAAAAATATTTTTAAAACTCCCAAAACTTATTAAACTCATAAAACAAATTAAACTCATTAAACAAATTAAACTCATTAAACTATTTTTTTTGATACTCGAAATATTTTTAGTAATTTCAATTTTATTTTTTAAGAAGAAATGATAGTAAAAACAGAAGCAATAGTGTTGAATTCTTTTAAGTATGGAGAATCGAGTAAAATCGTTACTCTGTATTCCAAAGAATATGGTAAGATTAAGGTAATTGCAAAAGGTTCTCGCAAGGCAAAAAATAAATTCGGCAGTGCGTTAGACCCCTTGAGCTATTGCCAGATTAGTTTTTATCATAAACCAACTACTGAATTATTTCTATTGTCTTATGCTGAACATATAGTACCGCTCAGAAAGATTCAGGACTCATATCATCATCTTTCAGCAGGACTAATTATTGTTGAAGCAATAAATATTACTCAGGATATCAACGAAATAAATATTGAATTATTCAATTTACTCGCTGAAAGCATGGTAACATTGAACGAAATGCCAAATAGTCCATTCTCTCTGTCAACCTGCTTTCTAATACAACTATCAGAAATAATCGGTTTTGCAATAGATTTTCATAGTTATGGTATTAATACCCAAGGAAATCAATCAAATAAAAAGATATTATTTTCTATGGAAAGAGGAACATTTGTGAACTCGGCTATCGAAAAAAACACATTTTCATTTGACGCTAAAGCCGCTGAAGCTTTATATGAAATTTCTAGTTCGTCAATAAGCTCAGCAGGAGAAATAAATATTGAAATCAGTACAATCAAACAATTGCATGATTTTTTTAATTTGTATTTTTCTTATCATCTTGACAGAAAAAATTCTTTTAAAACAATGAACCTTTTTAAAACAATTATTTATTAATTCGTTAATTTTCATTATATTGTATTCATTATTATGTTAAACACAGGAGGAGTTAACTTATACTCTTTGAGGAATGATACTTGATATTTTCATTACTTTATTTTTAGTTTTTTTAAACGGATTTTTTGTCGCAGCAGAATTTGCAATTGTTAAAGTCCGGCTTTCACAGCTTGAATTAAAAATTCGAGCAGGGAGTAAACTTGCCGGTATTGCAAAAAATCTTACCGTACATCTTGATGCATATCTTTCTGCAACTCAGCTTGGAATTACCTTGGCATCACTTGGTTTAGGATGGATAGGGGAGAGTGTAGTTTCTGAAATCATCAAAAATGTAATGAATTTCTTTGACATTAATTTAACTCCCGAGTTGATTCATCAAATAGCTTTGCCTTTTGCTTTTGTAACAATTACAGTTCTGCATATTGTATTTGGAGAACTTGCTCCAAAGTCTATTGCTATTCAAAGACCGGAAAATGTTTCTTTAATAATATCCATACCACTGAGAATATTTTATCTTGTTTTTAAACCATTCATTTGGCTTTTAAACTCATTTGCCAATCTGATGATTCAACTTATCGGTTTTCAGCCGGGTTCTGCCGAAAGTGGATTACACAGTTCTGATGAGTTGCTACTGCTATTAGAAGAGAGTACCCAAAGTGGTGTGAAAGGAATGCCTGATAGAGAACTTATTGAAAATGTTTTTGAATTTTCTGAAATTCCTGTTAAACAGGTCATGGTTCCACGTGGAAAAATTTTCAGTGTTGATATTGAGACTAAACCTGATGATATAATTGATAAAATTATTGATGAAGGATACTCAAGATTACCGGTTTTTAAGTCAACTATTGATAATGTGGTTGGTATTATTTTCGCTAAAGATTTCATTAATTTTCTCAGAGACAAGGATTTAGTTGCTCTGGATGATATAATTCGTCCCGCATATTTTGTGAATGAAAATGATAAAATTGATAAAATATTGAAAATTATGCAAAAGCAAAGAATTCATATAGCTATTGTTATTGATGAGTTTGGAGGAACTGCAGGACTTGTAACCTTAGAAGATATTATTGAAGAAATAGTTGGGGAAATCCAGGATGAATATGATGAAGAAACACCTTTAGTCAATAGAATAAACGATGAAGAGTATGTAGTTCAGGCAATTGCAACAATTGATGACGCCAATGATTTCCTACCTGTTGCTTTACCGGGTAATGATGATTACGAAACTGTTGGGGGGCTTATTGTCAGCAATGAAGGCAGGATACCGGATGTAAATGAAACTATCGATTTAGGTGATTATTTCTGCAATATTACGAAAAGTTCTGACAGGTTTATTGAGCAGGTCAAATTAATTTTAAAAGATACTTTAAAAGAAAAATAATAAGGTGGAAATTCCGGGGAAAATTTCCACCTTAAATTGAACGCACAACCATAAAAAACTCAATAGGTTTTTTAAAAACGCTTTACAAAATTACACATAGATATTACATTTACTACTATTAAGTAGTCCTATTTTATTATAGTAGTTCTTCATTTTGAGATATAGTACAAAATACTAAATAAAAAATAATTGACTATATGATTTTTTTATCAACAAACTTTGAATGCATTAATCTTGCGACTCCCATATAAGTTGGTTTAAAAGCTAATTTGTTACCAACTTTGAATTTAGGCTGAGTTTTGGTTTTTTTAGTAAAACATAAATCATAAACAGATAAATCAGAAGTAGTCCCAACAAATTTAATACTATTTATTTTTGGAGTAAGTTCATTTGCATCCACATCAAGGATGCCAAAATCAACAATAGCTTTGTAACTTCGGTTGTTAACTGTTGTTTGATCAATATCAACAGTATGTCCTATATTTCCATCTCCAATATTTCCATCAGGAATATTTTCTTTCTCCTCTAACTCAATTATATTTGATTTGTATTCAAATACATCGTTTGATAAATCCCTGAATTTTTTTCCTGTTAATGGCGAGGTTCCTAAAAACACTGCTTCACCAATCCTGAAGTGATTTACAGATTTTGGGATTTTCTTTTTTCCGATTAAAGGTAGTGTGATAGAACTTCCGCCGGAAATAACCTCCAGCTTTTGATCGAACATAGCTTCTATAATTCTTTTATATAGTGAAAGCTGAACCAATTTATCGTAAGTTGGTTCAACACCATACATACAACCCAAATTTGAACCGATTCCTACAGTTTTAATATACTCCAGTTCAAAAACTTTTTTATAAAAATCAACAACATTTTCTCTCATGATGCCTTCTCTGAGCTCACCAAGTTCAATCATTATAACAATTTCATGCTGTTTCCCCAGTTTTTCTGCATGTTTGTCAAGAGTTTTGATTGTTTCAAATGATGTATTCAATGATATATCAGCATATTCTACAATTGATTTTGCGGATTCAGGAGATGGTGGTTTGATATACATTGTTTTAATATCC
>CAZEHW010000231.1:0-5332 GCA_964511865.1 uncultured Hyphomicrobiales bacterium
AAAAATTGAAAATACACTATTCAAAAATGAGGAGTCCAGAATTTGATAAAGGCTTCGGATTTGGTCAATCAATGTCAGTATATGCAGTACATGCATGGTTATCTGATGAATGTATATATGAAACAAGAAAATATATTTTTTCGTTCTATGATGATAAATTTGAAGTTACATATAGAGTAAAATTTGTACACGAAGATGATAAACCGTGTGAATTTGAAGAATAAGGATTAGTTTGGTTTTATCGATAAAGAAAAGGTTTTTTAAGAGCAAGGTGTGATTAAAAATTAAATTATATGTTCCATAATGATGAATATATTTTATGAGGCTAAGTGAATTTTTGATAAATTTGAAAAGTATTAGCCAAACTATCTTTTAAAAACTTTATACTTTACAAACTTTATAAACTTTACAAGCTTTATACTTTTTATACTTTACAAACTTTATGAACTTTACAAACTTTATGAACTTTACAAACTGAATGCCGGGAATATACATACATATACCCTTTTGCGTAAAAAAATGCTTTTACTGCGATTTCTATTCTGTCTATCTCCTTTTTCTCCCAAGCTCGCTTATATCTTTGCTTTCCAGGACTTTTTTATTTGAACCGACGAGTACAGAATTTATCATTGCAAGCGCAAGCTCTTCGAGACTGCAGAACATTTTCGGGATTAATACTTTTATCAATGGTATAAGCGGAGCCAAAACTTTATACATTTTGTAAGTATGTTTCATACCCTTAATCGGCTGAATAAACCCGGGGCGGAACATATAGGCATCCTTAAATCCAAGTTTCAGCAAATCATTTTCAGTTTTGCCTTTTATCCTCGCCCAACTAATTCTTCCTTTTTCTGTGCTGTCTGTTGCCGCACCCGAAACATAGCAAAATGTCAGAGCGGAGTTTAGTTTTAAAAGAGTATTAGCCATATTCATTGTAAGGTCGTAGGTTATTCTCTTGTAATCCTCTGCTTTCATCCCCAAAGATGAAACACCGGCACAAAAGAAACATGCATTGTATCCAATAAGCTGATTTTCAATACCGGATAAATCGGCAAAATCATTTATAATAATTTCTTTTAATTTTTCGTGTTTTGTCTCGCAGTGTCTTCTATTAATAACAAGCACCGATTCAACTTCCGGATGCTTAAGGCACTCATGCAAGACACCTTCACCGACCATACCTGTTGAACCTGTAATTATAGCATTTATCTTCATATTTTATCCTGTCCCCTCAAGCAAAAACCTGACGAAAGGTTCTAATACTTTTCCTTTCTTAAGCATCATTTCAGGTAATCTTGGAGAGAAAAAATCTTTTTCATCAATGTAGCAAAATACAGTGTATTCTTTTAGTAACAAGTATTTTTCTGCTGAATGTTCTTTTGGAAAACCCCTCGGAGTGCTGTTGAGCGTTTCACCGGCTAATATTTCGGGAAATTCTTTCTTGAATGGCTTATCTTTCACAATCTTATCAAATACTTCCCAGTCTTCTAAGAACTTATTACGTATTGACTTAAGATTTTGTGAGCTTGGCATGTGTAAACCACCAGCAATAAAGCTTCCTGATCTTTCAAAATGAAGGTACAAACCTATGGACTCAGGTTTTTTATCAACTACTTGCGACAACGAATAAGGAAAAAATATACCTAAATTTGTCTTGTAGGGGTCCTTGTTTTTACTAAATCTTATATCACGGTTAATTCGGAATATCGATTTGCTCGTGTCAGCAATATATTGCATATCATTTTTATAGAATAATTCAGCCATAACTGAAACAAATTTCTTAATTGGTTCCCGAATTTCATTAATATAAAAATCACGGTTCGCATCAAACCAAATCTTATTGTTATTTTTTTCCAAATCCTTGAAGTATTTGGTGATTGCAGGATTAAATCCCGAGAATATATTTTGTTGATTCATATTATTCTTATTTGATTATGTCTTTATTTTGAGTTGGAATATCTATCTAAAAATATTTTTTATTATAGTCCCAATATATGGAAAAAGATAATTCAGTATAGCCATATATATAATTATGGCAAGAACTATCAGAAGATAATAAAATGATTCGGCGAAGAACATTACGAGAAATCTCTTAAATTTAGAATTTTTAATAAATTTCTTGACTTTTTCTTCTTCTAATAAATCATTAATAGTTGTCTTATCTTTCATGTTAGTACTCTAAAAAAATTTATATTTAGAACTATTAGTAAACAATATTATTATTCAAGTATCATAGATATAAAGAAGTTTATATTGGAGAAATATTTGATTTCTTAGCTACAAAGCTTCTTGTGATTTACCGGACTTTTAACTACAACGGCAACAACTTCTCCCCATAAATATAATGCTTCAGTGCTACCAAACCGCTATCAACTCCTGAAAACTTTACTCCGAGTTCGGCTTCTGTTTTCAAATTCACCAAACCAAATCGTTTCTTAGGTTCCGGGCTATATGATTTAATCAATGTTGAATCCAATGAGTAAATATCAGCAACTTTATCTGCAAATTCAGATACTGACAGCCAGTCTTTGCCTCCGAAGTGATATATACCCAATCTTTTCCTGTCAATAATTTTTAGTAATGCATAAGCAAACTCATCAGCAAAGCAAGGATTGGTCATGTAATTTTCCTTGAGATTAAATATCTTTTTGTCTTGTAATTTGGAAATGATATCTGCAACAAATGCAACATAATTAAATGAACTATGCCCGTAAAGCAAGGAATGACGGACTACTGTACACTTCTTCACGTTTATCAAACATGAATTTTCCATAGCATGTTTTGTGTTGCCAAAGTAGGAAACTGAATCAGGACTATCTTTTTCAGTAAATGGACCACGTTTGCCGTTAAAAACAAATTCATTGGAAATGGAAATCAAATGACTATCGGTTACTCGAGCTATACTGAAAATATTTTCTGCGGCAAGGACATTATAATCCTGCATCTTCTTTTTGTCATTTTCGAATATATTCCCAAATTCAATTGTATTGATAATAACATCAGGTTTAATAGAATATGCAATATCCTTTATCTGCTTGAAATTTAAGATGTTAGAAGGATAAAGAAAGATTTTACCGGAGTTAAAGTTCTCTTTTGCTTTTTCGGAAAGCAAATGAATAGAATGGTCCGACTCGTGAAACAATACCCTAAGTATTGATTCAGCAACGATATTACAAGCTTCAGTTATTAAAATTTTCATAATATTAAATGTTTCACGTGAAACTAAATAGTTATTAGCAGTTAGCTGTTAGATATTAGAAAGAGCTTAAAGCATAAAGCCAAAAGAAATAAACCTCTTCAATTTAATCATCTTTAAAACTTTATAAACTTTCTACTGTCTCCTACCTCAAATACAATGCCAACACAGACACATCAGATGCTGAGATACCAGATATCCGAGATGCCTGTCCGAGTGATGCAGGCCTGACTTTTTTCAACTTTTCTCTTGCTTCTGTTGAAATAGAATTGAGTAACATATAATCAAAATCATCAGGTATCCTTTTATTCTCATTATCAAGAAAATACTCAACATCTCGTAACTGTCTTTTTATATATCCTTCGTACTTAATCTCTGTTTGTAAAAGTACCGCTAATTTACGATTTTTACTTATTAATTCCAACGCTTGCGGTAAATCATTTTGAATTTTTAACAAATCATATAATATAACATTACTTCTTTTTGTCAATGAGAAAATATCTGTTGAATCTGTAACTTCAGTTTCACCTTTAGATATAAGATAGGGATTTATATTTTCAGCTTTCAATTTGTACTCTTTGCTCTGCTCATATCCTCTCGCTAAAGTTTCCTGTTTCTCAAGTAATTTTTTATAATCTTGAGCAGGGATTAATCCAAGCTGGAAACCGTATTTCATCAGCCGCTGGTCGGCATTGTCCTGTCTTAGCAATAATCGGTATTCGGCACTTGATGTGAACATTCGATATGGTTCTTCAGTGCTTTTATTTACTAAATCATCAACTAAAACACCGATGTAAGCTTCAGACCTTTTAAGTGTGAATGGCTCTTGGTTTTTAATCTTTAGTGAAGCATTAATTCCTGCTATCAGTCCTTGTGATGCGGCTTCTTCGTAACCGGATGTTCCATTGAGTTGTCCTGCAAAATAAAGACCTTCAATAAGTTTTGTTTCGAGAGTGAATTTTAATTGATAAGGAGCGAAGAAATCATACTCAATAGCATAAGCTTTTCTCAGCATCTGCACATTTTCCAATCCGCGAATTGTCTTCAATCCTGCAAGTTGTACTTCTTCCGGTAAACTCGATGAATAGCCGTTGACATAGACTGAGTCAGTGTTTAATCCCTCAGGTTCAAGTAATATTTTATGTGAGTTTCTTTCGGCAAACCTGTTGATTTTGTCTTCAATCGAAGGGCAGTAGCGGGGACCAACTCCCATAATTCTTCCCTGAAACATTGGCGAACGGTCGAAACCGGTTATCAATACTTCATGTGTATGCTCATTAGTTTCAGTTGCCCAGCAAACAATTTGATTTTTTACACTTTCAGTTTTGTACGAAAATGGCTCCGGCTCTGGATCTCCCGGGCTTGAAACTACTTTGCTGTAGTCAATAGAATCTTTGTGAACTCTTGGGGGAGTTCCGGTTTTCAGTCTCCCCATTTCAAAACCAAATTCGTTTAATTTATTTGAAATATGCTCAGAAGGGCTCTCCCCCACTCTGCCACCTTTTGTCCATTCCTCACCGGTCCACATGACACCATTTAGGAAAGTACCTGGACAAAACACAACAGCATTAGCATAAATAATTGATTTATCAGTAGTTAGTATGCCTTCAACCCCTTTATTTTTTACCAGGATTTCCCATGCGGTAGCTTCAATTAAAGTTAGATTTTCAGTTTTCGAAAGTAAATCATATACGATAATCGGGTAAAGGTCTTTATCAATTTGTGCACGAGGTGACCAAATTGCAGGACCTTTTGAGCGGTTCAGCATCTTGAAATGAATTCCAGCCCTGTCTGCTAAAATTCCCATAGCTCCGCCAAGAGCATCAATTTCCTTGACAATATGCCCTTTTGCAGTGCCACCGATAGAGGGATTGCAGGATGGTCTGCCCATGGTTTGCAAACTCATGGAAACCAAAGCGGTATTGCATCCCATCTTAGCAGAAACATAAGCCGCTTCAATACCGGCATGTCCTCCACCGATGACTATTATATCGTATTTGTTATTCATTTTTCAGTTATTAGCAATTAGAAGTTAGCAGTTAGACAAAAAATTATAACTAACCTCAATTTTGGTTGACGTTTGATATTTTGTATAATTATTTGAATAAGATTAATCTTCTGCAATTTGAAATAATC
>CAZEHW010000232.1:0-3612 GCA_964511865.1 uncultured Hyphomicrobiales bacterium
ACAAAGAGGCATTAAGAAAAGAAATATCTGATGCTGATCACATTTATGGAATTAACAGTTTTGATCATATCCTTTCGGACCTTGGAATAAAACAAATTGCACTCAAACCTGATTTTAAAGCATCGGTTACTCCTCCTCACTATACATACATAAAAATTGCCGATGGTTGTGATCAGAAATGCTCTTTTTGTGCCATCCCTTTAATTAAGGGTAAACATCAGTCCCGCAGAATGGAAGATATTCTCGAAGAGGCAACATCTTTGGTACAAAATGGGACAAAGGAGATCATTCTTGTGGCTCAGGATACTACTTTCTACGGAATGGATATTTACAAAAACCGTAAAATTGTTGACCTGATCAGAGAATTATCCTCAGTTAAAGATTTGGAATGGCTGCGTATTCAATACACTTACCCAAATGCATTCCCTCTAGAGTTACTTGAACTGATTAATGAGAAAGACAACATTTGCAAGTATATTGACATCCCTTTGCAACATATTTCTGACACTATCTTAAAAAGGATGCGAAGGGGTATTTCTTCTATTAAAACCCGAAAACTTATTCAAACTATTCGGGAAAAGATTCCCGATGTTGCTATAAGAACTACATTGCTTGTTGGGTTTCCGGGTGAAACACAAAAAGATTTTGATGAATTATATGATTTTGTAAGAGAATCCTCTTTCGACAGACTTGGGGTTTTTACATATTCTCATGAAGAAGGAACCGAAGCCTTTGGTTTTAAGAATAACATACCGGAAAAAGTCAAAAAAGAAAGAGCTGCAGAAATCATGTCTCTTCAACAGGATATCTCATATAGTAAGAATCAAATGAAAGTCGGAAGCCTGATAAAAACACTGATTGATAAACAAGAAGGTGATTTCTTTATTGGCAGAAGCGAGCATGACTCCCCCGATGTTGATAACGAAATTATAGTAACAGGCAAAGCCAAGGTCAGGGTTGGAAACTTCTATGATGTAAGGATCACTGAGGCAAGCGATTTTGATCTTTATGGCTATGTTGAATTTGATAATAATGGATAAGGATAATTCATTCAATATTGCATTCCTAAACTTTCTCAAAAATCGGGAATTAATTAATAAAAACGATCGTGTACTACTGGCGGTTTCGGGAGGGGTGGATTCCGTTGTTATGTGTGAGCTTTTTTTTACAAACCGGATTCCATTCGATATTGCCCACGTGAATTTCACATTAAGAGGATCAGATTCAGATAAAGATGAAGAATTTGTTGGCTCATTGGCTGAAAAGTATGGTTCGTTTTTCCATAAAAAGTCTTTCGATACGAAAAGCTTTGCTATAACAAATAAAATCTCCATTGAAATGGCTGCCCGTCAATTAAGGTATTCTTGGTTTGAAGAATTGGCACAAAAGCATAAATACTCCAAAATCGGATTGGCTCACCATCAAAACGATCATCTGGAAACCTTGCTTCTCAATATCGCCAAAGGAAGTGCATTAAAAGGAATAAGAGGCATACTTCCGAAAAGAGGTATTTTTATTCGCCCTCTGATGTTCGCCAAAAAGGAAATGATCATTGATTTTGCAAAAGTAACACAGCTCAATTACAGAGAAGATGTCACAAATGAAGACATCTCTTTTCAAAGGAATCTGATAAGGTCGAAAGTGGTGCCTTTACTTAAAAAAATCAATCCTGAGATTGAAAGCACGGTTTTCAGAAACACTTCGCTTTTCATTGATTATGAAAAAATAGTTGATGAAGAGTTTGAGAGGGCACGTAAAGAAATCATTCAAATAAAAGATGGAAAGTTGCTTTTTAAAATAATGGGACTTAAGAGTTATCCTCATAAAAAGACTTTTCTCTTCAAAGAATTAAATCCATATGGCTTTACCAATAAGCAAATTGACAAAGTAGATGACCTGATTTTGTCTCAGTCAGGTCGCAAAATAAAATCAGGACAATTCGAATTAATACATTCCAGAGAGTTTCTCGTTTTACAGAAAATAAAGATTTTCGCTTCGGTTTATTATGAAGTATCTGAATATCTGTCTGAATTGAAAACTGAATCAGGTATTTACACTTTTACCCTAATCAACAACTACCCTGATCAGAATGATTTGATAAATCCCCGAAATGCATTTCTTGATCATTCCAAAATCAAATTCCCCATCATAGTTAGAACATGGACAAAGGGGGATTATTTTTATCCTTTTGGGGAGAAAATGAGAAAAAAGATTAGTGACTTCCTGACAGAAATAAAGGTGGATGCTAATAACAAAAAAAATATACAAGTAGTTTTATCATCAGGTGAAATCATTTGGGTTTCAGGGTTTAGGGTGGACAACCGCTATCGCCTCAATAAAAACACAACCAAAATACTTAAAATCACCTTTAATCCTTATATTTAATTGACTCTTTACCTGCCTGACAAATTAATTAAAAATTTCATTAATAAGACTATGGTGATTATTAATAAGTTGTAAATTTGTAATTCGTTTGAAAATTTGTTAAATCAAAAAGGCATTGTTATATTTGCCCTTTTGAAACAGGTGTATTACTTTATTGCTAATTGCTTTCATGCTTAGAAGATTTGTTAAATATACGGTATTCCTGACGGTATTTATAACTGCCACCTTTATCTCCTATGCACCCCCACCAGGTGGCGGATGGAATCCTGGGAATACAGATCCGACTGTTGTTCCTATCGGAAATGGTTTTATCCTTCTTTGTTTTGCAGCCATTTTTTATTCCTTTATTAAAAATTACAGGTCAAAAAAGAAATAATCAGATGACCTTCAGCTTCTTACTTAAAGAATTAATTGTCAGTCAATATATTTCTAAACTAATTAATGCTTAATTATGAAAAAATGGTATTTAGTTTTAGTTGCATTATCTTTTATTAGTGTCTCATTTGCTCAGAATTTTTCATGGATGCCTTTAAATACCGGGATTTCCGGTGGGAACCTATATGATATTGTTTTTTATAATGATTCATTCGGTTTTGCTATTGGCAACAACGGAACATCCAATTACATTATGCTTACTGAAGATGGCGGAGACACATGGGTTAATAAAACAAGTGCCATCACTACAGAAATGGTCAGGGCATGTGATTTTATTGATGAAAATACCTGGTATGTAATTGGAAACAATGGGGCTCTTTATAAAACGATTAACAAAGGAGATACATGGACTAAAATCAACCTCGGTACAAATGTTAATCTCATTGATATTTCTTCTCCAAACAAAGATGCTGTCTATATATGCACTGCCGGAGGACGCTATATTACATATGACGGGACAGGGTGGAAGACAGTTACTGTCAATATTCAGGATAATTTCATTAATGTTGATTTTGCATCAAAGACTGAAGGCTTCATTACTGCATCAAATGGCAGGATTTGGAAAACAGTAGATGGGGGAAACGTTTGGGATACCATTAAAAGAACCTTAGAACCTTTATTGGGCAGTCATTTTATGTCGGAAAATGTGGGGTACATTGTCGGTCCGCAAAGATTTGTAAAGAGAACCATTAATGGAGGAGCCAACTGGAGCGATACCAATGCTTTTCCTAAAGGTTTTGGAAATATGGATTTGCATGCAGCATTCTTTCTGAATCATAACTTTGGTTTTGT
>CAZEHW010000232.1:3622-5312 GCA_964511865.1 uncultured Hyphomicrobiales bacterium
TTGTAGGAGGTACAGGAGGAATAATACTACGCACAGCCAACGGAGGAACAAGCTGGATTCAGGAGAATAGTAAAACCACAAATAAAATCAACAAATTCAGTATTCCCAGTCCTGCCACCGGATTTGCAGTAACTGACGGTGCACAGATTTTAAAAAGATATGATGCCAGTGCAATTCAGGAAGAAAATGAGATTCAAATCTCAGTTTACCCTAATCCTGCTCAGAATAAAATATTTTTTACATTCTCAGACATTCAGCTTAAAGATTATACCATCAGCATTATTGACCTCAGCGGCAAGGTACATCTTCATGCTGTTTATAGTTCTCAAAGTTCTGATTATATTGACATTTCATCATTGAATTCTGGTATGTATTTACTTGTCTTCAGTTCAAATGAAAGTAAATTCTATCATAAACTCATTGTCAATTAATACCCTATGAATAAACTTAAGGAAAACGTATTAAAGTGTTGTGAAACACCCATGCGTTCTGATGCTTTTGATCTGGATGACAAGCAAAAAATAGAATTAATCAGTGGACATTTCAGGGAAATCATGAATATTCTGGGTTTGGACCTTGAAGATGATAGCTTGAGTGGCACACCAAAAAGGGTGGCAAAAATGTACGTGAAAGAAATTTTCAGCGGATTGAACCCTGTCAATAAACCCGTCATCTCGCACTTTGAAAATAAATTCAAGTACGACAAAATGATCATAGAAAAGGATATTACCATACATTCCAATTGTGAGCATCATTTTGTTCCTTTCTTTGGGAAAGCACATGTAGGATATTTTTCTAAAGGAAAAGTCATTGGATTATCAAAAATAAACAGATTGGTTCACTATTTTTGTAAAAGACCTCAATTGCAGGAACGTCTCACCCTTCAAATTGCACGTGAATTAATGTCAGTTACCGATGCTGATGATGTAGCTGTTCTGATCTCTGCTCAACATATGTGTGTGGCAAGTCGTGGCATTCAGGATATAAACACCAGTACCATTACAGCCGAATATTTTGGCAGATTCAACGAAACGGAAGTAAAGAATGAATTTTTAAGATATATTGGCAGCGTCTGAACCGCTTAGGATCAAATAGACTATTCAGCTTAATTTTTTTATAAATGTGATATGTTTCTTTGAAGGTACTGCACCCAAAGTTTGATGCAGTGAAATCATTTTAGTATTAAAATCGCCCACCCATGATAATTCAATTTCCTTATATTCGGGGTATTTAGACATTGCCTTCTCTATATGCCAAAAGAAACCTGCTTCTAATCCCCTGTTTTGATATTTTCTTTTAACACCCATAACTACAATCCTTGTACGATTTAAATGTCTTCTTCTGATATAGAAAAGAAAACGAAGCTGATTCCATAGATTAAACCGTCCATTAAAACGTTTCAATATTGGATTTATGTCGGGGATCATACAAAATAAAGCAATAGGTTCATTTTCATAGTAGGCAAACCAAATAAAGTCTTCTATCATAAAAGGCTTTAAATCCCTGAGTTGCTTCTCAACATCTTTTTCGTTTACCGGAGAAAAATTTGCATGATCAAGCCATGCATCATTATAAATTTCAACAAAATCCTGCACTAATCTTTTTCTCTCTTTATACGAGAAATGTATGAAATTATACCCAGGCTTACTTAACAACCATTCCGCAACTTTGTAAAATCTTTCAGAAAATT
>CAZEHW010000233.1:0-5302 GCA_964511865.1 uncultured Hyphomicrobiales bacterium
ATTATAATAAAAGGAAATATTTTTTTGCCGCAACAAGCAGAGGGTTCTATATTTCTACTGATAAAGGGATAACGTGGACAATAAAAAATAACGGATTAGCCAACAGCGATATCAGAGCAATTGTTAGTTATGATGATAAACTTCTGGTCGGCACCTGGGGTAGAGGAGTGTACATATCTTCGGATGAAGGAAACAATTGGATTTCCAAATCAAAGGGATTAACAAACCAGCATGTATCATCGATGGCAATTAATAATAACTACATAATTACCGGCCTTGCAGGTTGGGGAGTGTTTATATCATCTGACATAGGTGATAGCTGGATTGAAAGGAACAACGGCTTAGCTGGGGATATATATAAAATGTATGCGGAAAATGGAAATGTTATTGCAGGAACATTTAATAATGGATTATTCATTTCTTCCAACCTTGGAGAATCATGGACTAAATCAAAATCCGGATTTACAAATTCATGTATTCGCTCAATAGCTGCTTATGGAAAGAATTATTTTGTCGGTACTGCCGATGGGCTTTTCCTGTCAAACAATGGAGGTTCATCATGGAGCCTAATCTCAGTTGGATTATCAAAAAAGGAAATTTATCATATAGCTTTTAGCAACGATTATGTTTTTATTTCAAATGCAGATGGTATTTTCAGGTCTAAACTTGAAAATTTCCCGCTTTCCATTGATGAAGATGATACTTTAACTGATGGTTTATGCGTGTATATTTATCCCAATCCGGCGAGCGAATTTCTTCAGTTGAAGTTACAGTATAAGAATTGTGAGATTGAGATTTTTAATACATTGGGTGTTAAAATATATAAATCCATTTATACTGAAATAATTGATATAAGATTTTTGTCTCCGGGTATGTACTTTCTGAAAGCAGGGAATAAAGTTTGCAAATTTATTAAAATGTAAAAAAAGAAATTATGAAATGGCTATTTATCTTGGTTCTTACTTTTCTGTTAGGTTACTCAAACCTAGGTGCTCAATGGGAAGCAAGCAATGGGAAACCTATTGGCGGACAAACAAAAGGTGTTGTTTTTGGATATAATTCATTTTTTAAATCAATTATTATATGATTTAATCTTGTAGTTAACAGTTGGATTGATGTTTAACAAATATTGTGGGGAAAAATGGAAAAATCAGAAATTGAATTATTATTTAAAGAGTATTTCGAATATCTATCGAGATATCCGGAGTTATCAAATTATTTTCGTGGTATTCATACCTTAGCTACAGTTTATAATAAACTGAAGACGACCGGAGCAGGTCATTATCTGGATTTTTATGAAGAACAGAAGGATACCAAATTGCTGGATGAAAAATATTCATGGGATTATCTGCTGAAAGTAGTTGAAGTATTCAGGCAAACTGAAATTGAAATTGCAGACGAAGAATCCAAATTAAATTTTAAATATCCGACTTTTGCATTCAACAAGGAAGCAATATTCAATCATACAGACAAATTAAAATCTAAAGCAAAAAAATTGAATTATCTAAATTATATCAAGATGGAATATCCAGAACATCTATTACGGAGAAGAAGGGCAATAACAAAAAACACAATTAAACTTCGAAATAATGTTGCAATTGAATCCATTATTTTTAGATTTTTAGCACAATCTTATACAAATAATAAAAAGGATTTTGAAAGAATATTGGCACCAATTATGGAACGAACTTTACCGGAACGTCTTGAAGCTGAGATTGCTTATTACAATGGCTATATCGAAGAAATTCCAACAGAGAGTGTAAATCCTGAAATTGACATAAATGAATTGCTGGAGCAGATTTCAGATAGTAGGTCCACAGACATAAACGACCCGCAGCAGTTGATGAAAGTAATAGGGAAACATCTTAAAATAGATTTTGATTTGGAAAATACTCCTATAATCGAAAAGATAACAAAGCAGACGAAAAATTCAGAGAAAATAAAAAAGGAAGTCAAATACTATACAATCAAAGAAGTATGCGAATTGTTAAAAATCGGAAGGTCTCAATTGTATTACTTGCGACTAAACGGAGTACTTTCTTATGTTCAACATGGCAGACAGGTAAGGATTCCTAAATCGGAAGTTGATGAGTATATTAGTGAGAATACGGTTAGGTTGTGAAGGGAATTAGTATTTCAAGCTATACAAAATCACCTGTTCAACATCATGCGATGATATGTTATAAAATTGTATGCATTATTTCTAACTATTTGTATTTATGTATCTAGCCTTTACCCACAATCAAAAAGTTAAACCCTGATCGCATATATCTTATATTATTATAATTACTCACATAAACTTTTTAAATTCAATCAATCAATTATAATAAGGATTTCAAATTGTTGTTTTATCCTCCGAAACTATTAAATTCATAGCAGAACAATTTAATTTTATTTTTAATTTTTATAAATCAATAATTTCGTCTTTCATCTCATTTTCCTTTATATTTTTCCAAAATGTTTTATTATTTTAGTACAAATAAAAGGGGATGAGCGACAAATGATGTCATTTGAGAATTGAAATATTGATTTTGAGAAAATATATTTATTTAAGTCAATAATTTAAATAGTTAAATATAGTACTCAGATTGTGTCGGATTAAGGGGAAAATCAAAATCTGTGATTAAGTAATTACTACTTTTTCAATCATTTGTTATTGTATGCTATTATTTGTTAACTTTTTAATTAAACCTCTGAAAATAATTTCGTGAAATGGAAGTACTGAGTACCAGTATATTCTTCCAAATAATCCCTTAGGACGAAATGTAGCTGTTTGTATAAGAGTATTATCCTGAATTTGAAATTCCAGCCATGCCTCTCCAGGTAACTTCATTTCAGCAAATAATAATAATCGCTTTTCTAATTTACTGGCATATAGCACCCGCCAGAAATCCAGAGAATCTCCAGAATGAATGTCGTTTGTATTTGTTCTTCCTCGTCTTAAACCAACGCCCCCAAAAATTTTGTCGATAAATCCCCTGAATTTCCATAGCCAATTTGCATAATACCAACCATTTTCACCTCCTATGCTCCATATTTTGTCAATACACAATTCTGTATCGAAAATTTGTTTTTTACGGATGTCTTTAAAACACCCAAATTCAGGAATTCTGATATAATCAGAAATTTTAAAATCTAACCTCCCACTTATTGTAGAATCCTTCCAGCTTGAAATAATTTCATTTTGTTCTATTTTCTCAAATGCCTGTTTTATACAATCTTTATAAGATAATGGATTTAGGTTTAGTAATTTATGAATTTCATTATCTTTGGCAATAACCTCAACTTTCATACTGTCAACCAATGAGGAAGCAAGCATGAATGATGTTGAAGTAATAAAATATAACCAATAAGAAGATAATCTTGGAGTCAAAACTGGAACAGTCCAGATATGCCTTTTTAATCCACGAACGTCAGCAAACTCTAATAGCATTTCTTTGTAGGTAAGAATTTGGTTCCCAGCAATGTCATAGCTTTTATTGAATGCTTTTTCATTATTTAAAATGCCAGTTAATATTTTGATTACATCAGAAATTCCAATGGGTTGACATTTTGTTTTTAACCATCTTGGGGCTATCATAATTGGTAATTTTTCAACCAAATCACGAATTATCTCAAAAGAAGCGCTTCCTGATCCAATAATTATTCCTGCCCTAACCGTTGTTAATGAGTATTTCCCTTTACCTAATTCAATCTCTACATTTTTTCTTGAATTAAGATGTTTCGACAGATTTTGAGAATTAATAATACCACTTAGGTAAATTACTTGTTTTACATTCGTTTTATTTAGTTCTTCTCTAAAGTTAATGGCAGATTGTTTCTCCAATTCATCATAGTTTTTCGAAGCTGACATTGAATGAACTAAATAATATGCGAAATCAATATCTTTAGGAATATTTATTAATGAAGATGGATTATTTAAATCAACTTCAATTACATCAATTCTTTTTTTAATTGATTTCTCTGGATGGAATTTATTTCTATCCCTCACACCACAAATGACATTATAACCATTATCAACTAAAACAGGTAATAGTCTTTTTCCTATATATCCTGTAGCGCCTGTAAGTAAAATCTTCATAAATTCTCTAATTAATTGTACATGCTGTTATGAGCTGTTTTCTTTTTATTATTTTCCATCCTAGGTTCCTTAATTGATAAAAACAAAAATTAATTTTCAGCTTTTTTCTGATCCGTAATTTTCAAAATTACAATTAGTTAAATTAATAAAATATTATCAATTATTACCAATATTTTAATTTTATTTCCAAAACATTTTATTATTTTAGTACAAATAAAAGGGTATGAACGACAGATAATGTCATTTAGAAATTGAAATGTTGATTTTGAGAATATTAATTAAATTGAAATATAATTTTACTATTCAATAATATTTTCCATATTTTAGTAATTGGGCTTTTGTAAAATATATGAGGTTTCTCTATGAAAAAATCAATAATCTACCTAATCCTCACATTAGGGATTAGCAATTATTCGATAGTAATTGCCGAAGGTGAAACCTGGCAACAAATGATGGACAGCACAAAATTCTATCAGGAAATGCAGGACTTCCAAACAGCACTCGAATGGATACAAAAAGCTTTACCAAATGCCAAAGAAGAATTTGGGGGAATGGATACTAATTATGCTTCAACTATTGGTACCATATCGGAAATATATTATTATCTTGGAAACCTTGATTCAGCTATTTATTATGGAGATATATATTTAACACTTTGTAGAAAAATATTCAAAACAGACCATTCTAATTTAGCTAGCTCCATCAACAACATGGCTGTTTTCTACGATGACAAGGGAAATTACAAGGAAGCTGAGCCGTATTACAAAGAAGCTTTGGAAATGCGAAGACGCATATTTAAAGGTGTCGACCATTCTGGTTTAGCTAACTCCATTGACAACATAGCATCTTTCTACATTAACAAGGGAAATTACAGGGAAGCTGAGCCGCTTTACAAAGAATCACTTGAAATGAGAAGACGCATATATAAAACCGACCACCCGGATTTAGCAGGAAGCATAAACAATATGGCTATGTTCTATCAATCAATAGGCGATTATGACAAAGCTGAACCGTTATACAAAGAAGCTCTGGAAATGTACAGACGCATATATAAAACCGACCACCCGGATTTAGCAGGAAGCATAAACAATATGGCTATGTTCTATCAATCAATAGGCGATTATGACAAAGCTGAACCGTTATACAAAGAAGCTCTGGAAATGTACAGACGCATATATAAAACCGACCACCCGGATTTAGCAGGAAGCATAAACAATATGG
>CAZEHW010000234.1:0-5279 GCA_964511865.1 uncultured Hyphomicrobiales bacterium
GAATTTATGGATATATTATTTTTAATAACTCCTTTATCACAATAGACAAACTGATAAGAATCGGTTGTGTTTATTGCAACACAATTTTCAACTACAGCAGTTTCGGAAGAAAAAATAATAATTCCTTCATTAATACCATTAGCTTTGATATATACATTACTAACCTGAATATCTGCTCCCTCTGAGTAAAATGCATCATCAATTATTGTTGTATCATCAATGAATATTTTAATATTATCAAATTGATACTTTCCATAGCTTGCTTTAATTATTCCATTTTTGAAAACAACGTTTTCAAATTTACTGTTTTCCGTTGTTAGTCTCATATAAAGTTCTTTCCAACAAGAATCTTCATGAATTGGTTCGAATATTACCGGTTCAGTTTTTGTACCTAAAACATCCATTGAACCGTAAACTTCAAAATTATAGAAACCTGAAAATATAATTTGTACACCTTCAAGGATGATGACTTTGGTATTCGGTTGGACTCTAACATAACAGTTTACATAGTATGGTGAATTTTCCTTTGTTAAAACCATATCTTCATCAATTTTACATGGTAATACAGTTTGAGTATGGAGTGCAATCACCTGCAATAATAAGTTTGTAAAAAATAATAGCGAAAATATTTTATAATCAGTTTTCATATTAATCTATAACAATTTTTCCTGATACAAAATTATTTTTCAATTTGAAAATATAAGAATAAATTCCTTTAGATAAATCATAATTATTAAATTGATATTGATACTCACCTGCCTGTAAATATCCAAAATCTTTTTTGTAAATTAATTTACCCAAGATATCATATAATTCAAAAGTCATAGGTGAATTACAATTTAAATTTATATTAAAATTTGTTTTTTCATTAAATGGATTCGGATAATTTGAAATCTCTATGTTTGAAAAATAATCTTCAACATCATTCGGATTGTTGGTTGCTCCGGGAGTTGGTATGTTGAAATATACCCATGATGCATCGGCATCAGTTTTTCTTCCGTAAGAAACATCGGTTTGCTGGCTTTTGTAAGCAATCAAATCAACCAAAGTTTTTCCGTCAACAGAATATATTGCAATTGAGTCACCATCTTTTCCTAAATTAAAATTAGTGTGATACGGTCCATCTTTAGGGTCGCTGTCTGCCCATATTATCAGAAATCCTCGAGGATTTATTATTGTACCGTTCGGTATTCTCCACATGGACGGTTCACGCATTGGTTTGTCAGTTAAGTAAAAACCACTAATATCAATTTGTTCGTCTGAGTTGTTATATAACTCAAACCAATCGGGATATGCACCTGTTTCATCCTGAATAGTTTTTGAATTGGAAGCCATCAGTTCATTAACAACTACAGGCAAGACATCGGAATTAGGTTTTGTATTAGGAGCATTAGGTGTCGGTTGTTCAAAGAAGATCCACGTCTTGGCTCCGTCAGTAGTCCTGCCGTATGAAACATTTGAAGTTTGTTCAGGAAACTTTACTGTGTCAACCAAAGAAGTGCCATCGGGCATTACCAAAGCTAAAGTTTCCCCTGTCACACTAAGTTTAAAGTTCGTGTGCCGGTTTGAATTATCCCCACTTGCCCAAAACAACACATAACCTTTTGCAGGGATTGAAGTACCTGATGGTATTTTCCACAAATTTAAAGTATCCATATCGTCAGTCAGGTAATAACCACCGATATTAACTTCTGAATTTGAACTGTTATACAACTCAATCCAGTCGGTGAAATTACCTTTGTCGTCTTCAAGAAATGAATCGTTTTTTGCCATTAGTTCATTGATGAATAAAGTTTGTTGCTGGCTGAATGCAGGACTGACACTACAATTAATAAAAATTATGAAAAGAATTAATGTCATTCTGAGCAAAACGGAGTGAAGCGAAGAATCCAGAAACCTCTTGAATACTGGATTCTTCACTGCTTTCAGAATGACACTATAACTACTTTCTTTGTTAACCCTAAGACTCATTTACTATTCTCCGGAAAAAGTTTTACCAATACTTCCTGACTTGGCTTAGGTGTTAGATAACTAATAATGACCAAGGAACCAATGGAAGCTACTAGACCCGGATAAATACTTGGTATTCCCCAAGGGTCGCCGCCAATCAAATATTCAGGGAATCCATAAGTTATAACTACATCTAAGAAAATCACTACAGCCGCACCAAGAAGAATACTTACTACCCCTGCCGGTTTTGTTGCCCTTTTCCATGCCAATGCGGCTAATAATGCCGGAGTAATTGCCACACCGTACATCGTATATGCAGTATAAGCATACTTCAATACGGAAATCTTCATATCATAAACTGTCGGAATATAAATCATAAGAAATGCAACAAATCCAATAACAACGATTAATATTTTCTGCAAAGCAACAAGTTTTTTCTGGCTTGCATCGGGATTAATGAATGTCTGATAAATATCACGGATTAAATTTGTAGAGGGGCTTAGTAAATAATTCATGCCTGTCGATAAAACAACGACACAAGCTGCGGCAAGAAGCAGTATGCCAACCGGAGCCCAAATCATTTCCTTTGCCGCTTTTAAAATTATGGCGGCAGAATCATAACCGAGATTATTTATATCGAATCCGTCTTTTGCAAAGTAAGCGGCGGCATAAATTGCTATCACAATAACAACTACTTCTACAACTATTGTTCCGACAATCCAAAGAGCAACTGCTTTTTTGGCATCAGAAGGTGTTTTTGCACTATAGAACTTTTGGTACATGCTTTGCACACCTAGAAGCAGGAACATTGTTGCAAGGAAATAAGATAGTCCTTTCAATACGGGATGTGCCCCAAATGATGATGAAAACCATTCAAAATGTGATGCCGGTAAAACAGCCGCCGGTGCATCCCATCCGCCTGCCGCAATAACAACAAAAGGTACAGCAATTGTGCAAGCCAATACGATAATGATTCCATTTGGCAAATCCGTATGTGCAACTGCTATCATACCACCGATGGCTGTGAATAATATTACAAAAGCGGCGGCAAACATTTGTCCTTGTCCTGTAGAAACAGCTCCATCTGTGATTATGTTGAGAATTAGTCCACCTGCACGGAATTGATAGGATACAATTGTCGTGAAAGCTATCACCAATGCAATTGCTCCGAAAAGACGGGCAAATCTGCCGTATCTTACTTCGAGAATATCGCCGATAGTATATTGCCCGAATGTGCGGATTTTTCCTGCAAGAAAGTAAATTATTGCGATGCCAACCCAGGCACCTGCAGGCATCCAAAGTGAACTCCAGCCGGCTTCAACGGCGAACTGTGCACCTGCAATGAATGTTCCGGAACCGATCCAGGTGCATACAAGCGTGAAAACCATTTTCGTAATGCCGAGACTTCTTCCGGCAACCATCATGTCATCTTGATTTTTTATGGCTTTAGATTTATAAAGATTAAACGCAGTTAATCCGATTAAATAAGCCAAAATTATATAAACAAAAATATTCATACTTCACTCATTATTATTATTTGATAAAAATTAATTTCTTATTATGATAAATATTATTGTAATTAAAAATTCATTATTAATTATTTAAACATAACATTTATTTATTTTTCTTTATTCCTTAATATATTTCTTAATAATCTGTTCAAGAGAATCGGTATCTGATTTGTTATTTTTATTCATTCTAATTCCAACTTGACTAAATACAATTTTGCCTTTTTTATCAATTAAGTAAAATGTTGGATATGCCCTAACTTTATAAGTGCTGTCGACTGAATGGTCCACAAAAAGCACAGGATAATCCATTTTATTATATTCAAAAAACTTTTTTAACTTCTTTTCCTTTTTATAATCATCCTTGCTGTTGACTCCTAAGGCAATGAAACCATTGTTCTTAAATTTATTATATAAATTATTTATTTCGGGAATGGCTTTAATGCAAGGTCCGCAGGATGTATACCAAAAATCGAGAAGAATTACTTTTCCCTTATAATCGCTAAAATTAACCGTTTTCTGTTTTTGATAATGATATGCTAAAAAAGGATATGCTTTGGTTCCGGAATCTAAAACTTTTTCTGTTTTCTCCCTGTTTTTCTCATCCTCTGCAGCATTTATGACTTTATAAATTTGCTTTAAACTATCAAGTCTCTTTTCTTTTTCAGTCAAATCAAAATTATCAAATTCCATATTCTTTAATAGCCATTCATTGTATTGGTAATTTCCCTGAAATTTAATTGAAAAATCTATCTTTGTGATTATTTTAGAATCTTTATCAATCCATAGATTTTTTTGGCTTTCACTGTAATCTACATCATCAGGAAATTTTATATTCAGTTTCCAGCATTCAATATTGTTGAACATTACTGATTCCAAAGTTATTTTCCTTGAAGTGTCTTCTAAAGTTTTTTGTAGATTTTCAGGTTTGAAAAAATAGACATTAATTACATTATCTGCAACGTTTCCCCTTCCTTCTTGTTTGTGGTTTGTACCTGTATACTCCCAAATTGAATTTAATGTTGACTCAACAGTATAAGTTTTTTCAACAAAACTGAATACTTCTCTACCTGTGTTTGCATGATACCAATAATTTTCTATAGTTGTTGAATCTTTTAATTCTCTCATCAGCTTGCAATCGGCACTCCTGTAAGTAGTATCTTCATTCGAGAAAAATTTGATTTTATATTCAATAGAATATGATATTGATTTGTGGCTTTTATATTTTGCAACAACTTCATTAATTAGTGATTCAGGAGTTATATTATTTGGACTATCGAATCCTGACAACAGTAATAACAGCAATATTATTCTGATTGTTTTCATATCATCTTTTTATTGATTTTTTTTATTTAAACGAATATCATTCACAATATATTCTAATAATCAAATTCATTTGTAATTAAAATACAAAAATAAATCAAGATATCAAATCATTAGAACCTAAATTTTATAAACAGACTAACGACAACCAACAATCGACTGACGACTATCTACTAACGACTACCACCCATTATCTCTTCAATCTCCTCAACTTCCCTCGGTATGTTAGCCATAAGGTCAACAGGACCGTTCTCTGTTACTAAAATATCGTTTTCAATTCTGATACCGATACCTTCATCGAGAATATAAATTCCCGGTTCGCATGAGAATACCATTCCTGCCTGCAAAGGTTCTTGCTTGAAGCCAACATCATGGACATCAAGTCCCATGAAATGCGAAGTTCCGTGCATATAATATTTGAAGAACAATGGTTTTTTCGGGTCCTGATTTTTAACATCTTCTTCGGTGAAAAGTCCTAAACCAATTAATTCATGTTCC
>CAZEHW010000235.1:0-5273 GCA_964511865.1 uncultured Hyphomicrobiales bacterium
TTTCAGATTTGATGTTTAAAGTAAAACTCAATATCAGACTATTGGAATCAACAATAAGATTAATTTCAGGTTTAAAATTAACCTTAACTTTGTCAATTTTTATTTTTTGTGTTGTCGAACAAGCGAGACACAAAATAATAATTCCAATAACTATAATTCTTGTCATTTTTTTGTTGCTTGTCATTCCGAACGCAGTGAGGAATCCAGAAATCAAATAATGGATTCTTCATCCCGATAAATCGGGATCCAGAATGACATATACACTTTCTATCTTTGAAACTTTAAAACTTTCTAACTTTAAAACTAACTAACAACTGCTTTGATTTTCTCATTCAGCTTCGGCAGAACATCAAACAAATCTCCAACTATACCATAGTCAGCAACCTTGAAAATCGGTGCATCCTTGTCTTTATTAATCGCAACAATAGTCTTTGAAGTTGACATTCCTGCAAGATGCTGAACCGCACCTGAAATTCCACAAGCTATATACAAAGTAGGGGAGACCGTCTTTCCTGTTTGTCCTACCTGCTCTGAATGTGGTCGCCAGCCGGCATCTACGACTGCACGAGATGCACCTACTGCACCACCGAGAGTAGAAGCCAGACTCTCAATCAAATTATAATTTTCAGGTCCTTTAATTCCTCTGCCACCGGAAACTATAACATCAGCTTCCAGAATATCCAGCTTGCCTTCGTTTTTCATAACATTCACCACAACATCTTTGCAATCTGCTTCTGTTAACTCTGGAGCAAAATCAACTACTTCACAATTAACAGCAGTTTCGGATTTTACTGATGTAAATACATTTGGTCTTAAAGAAAAGACTTTGTTATACGAATCCACTTTAACTCTAATTTGTGATTTTCCTGCATAAACCGGTTTGCTGGCAACAATATTTCCATCTGTAAATTCAAGTGCTACACAATCGCAAACATAACCTGCATCAAGTTTAACCGCAACACGCGGTGCAATTTCTATTCCTGCGGCATTACCCGGAAACATAACAATATCTGCATCTTCCGATTTCGCTACCTGATAAGCCACAGCAGAAGCTGACATTATGCTTGTTTTTTCAAGCAATGAATGTTTTGCATTAACAACTTTGCTCAGTCCATATTCACCTGCTGTTTTTATTGAATCATTGTTACCATTTAAAATTACTCCTACAATAGGTACTCCTGCAACTGCCGAGATACTTCTTGCCGCAGTAATGACTTCCAGAGAAGTTCTTTTCAATCCATCTTTTTGTTCTTCAATATATACTAATATTCTTTTCATTTTCTAATTCCTTTTTACTTTATAAACTTTACAAACTTTAAAACTTTCTACTAAATAACCTTTGCTTCTTCGTGCAACAATTTTACCAATTCATCAATATCCGAATCTTCTGCTCCAAGTATCTTGCCAACTCTTTTCTTTGATGGCATAGACATATCGAGAATTGTAATTTTATTTCCTGTCTCAATAGGAGCAATTTCCTCGATCGGTTTAGATTTTGCTTTCATTATATCCGGTAGTTTCGGATAGCGTGGTTCGTTCAATCCTTTTTGACAGCTAATCAAACAGGGGAGAGCTGCTTCAACAACTTCCTTTCCTCCTTCAATATCTTTTTCAGCAGTAGCTTTTCCATTTTCGATTGTTAATTTCGATACAACAGAAATGGAAGGCATGGCAAGCATCTCACCAAGTGCAGAAGCCATCTGACGTGAATCATAATCTACGCTTTGTCTTCCCAATAAAATCAAATCAGGTGAAATACTTTTTGCATATTCAGCCAAATTCTTGGCAACATAAAATGAATCATCAGGTTCTTTACCTTTAACCAATACTGCTTTGTCAACACCCATTGCAAGTGCTGTACGTAAAACATCTTTTGATACTTCAGTTCCAACCACTACTGCTGTAACTGTTCCACCGTTCTTTTCCCTCAATCTGAGTCCTTCCTCAATTGCGAACTCGTCATAAGGATTGACCACGAATTTAATTCCCTGAGTATCAATATTTTTCCCGTCAGAACCGACCAAAATCCTCGAGGCGGTGTCGGGAACCCTCGAAATACATACTAAAATATTCATCAAATCTCCAATTACTTTTGTTAAAAATTTATATTTATATTATTTAATAATCATTTTTTTAGAATTTCAAATATATGAAATTTTAATTTATTAAATTTTATTGTTCTGTAAAAATTTTCAGTGAAAAGAGTTATAAGATAATGATATAAGTTAATTTTGAAAGAAATTTTACATAGTTTCAAAGTTTCAATCCCAAAGACAATCCTAAGTTATAGCTCGTATGGTTTTCAGTGGCATAAAATAATGAGACTCCGGCTTACGGAATTAATACAATATTATCATTTATGTTGTACATTAATTTAAGTCCAACAGTACTGCTGATTGTTCTGTCATTATATATGTAATCGTATCCGAGTGGATGAATATATGGTACTAATGAAATATACTTACTCAGAGGTAATCCAATATTCCATAAGATAAAAGGCACATAACACAAAAACCCTGCCTTTTTTAAAAAAGAGCAGGGCTTTTATGAAATAGATAATTTAAAATTTAATTCATCCTTCGACAAGCTCAGGATGACATCATGTTATTTTACTTTTTCCTTATTTTGAGCATCAACGACTGCGATGGCTGCCATATTGATAATCTCGCTAACATCATCACCCATCTGCAATACATGAACAGATTTATTAAAACCTTGCAAAACCGGTCCAATTGTATGAGCTTCCCCAATTCTGGAGAGCAATTTATAAGCCGCATTACCTGCTGTCAGGTTCGGGAATATTAAAACATTTGCACCGCCTTTTAATTTACTGAAAGTGTAAGTTTTATCTATTATATCCTGAACAACAGCAGTATCTGCCTGCATTTCACCGTCAACCATCAAATCAGGTTGTTTTTCACGAATCAATTTTAAAGCTTCTTGTAACTTAGCACTCTCTTTACTTCTTGAAGAGCCAAAATTACTATGTGATATCAATGCTACTCTTGGTGTAATATCAAAGTTCTGTACAAATTCTGCTGTTTCTAATGTTATATCCATCAAATCTTTTGCACTTGGATTAATATTTACAGTTGTATCCGCAAAAAAGTATGTACCTTTCTTTGTTGATAAAATATAAAGACCTGAAATCTTATCAAATCTTTTATCTTTACCAATAATTTCAATAGCAGGTTTCAAAGTATCAGGATAATGAGCTACTAAACCTGAAATCATAGCATCGGCATCTTTCATATGTACCATCATTGCTCCAAAATAATTTGCACGAGTGTACATCCTTTTTTCGGCTTCTTTTAAAGTAATACCTTTTCTGTGTCTTAAATTATGATACTCCTGAATGTATGCATCAATCTTTTTAAAGTTCTTAGGATTAATAATTTCAATACCTTCGATATCGTATCCATTATCTGCGGCAACTTTTTTGATTACATCTTCATTACCTATTAAAATTGGAGATGAAATCTTTTCATCTAAGCAAAGCTGTGCGGCTTTGATAATCTTTGGTTCTGTCCCTTCACAAAAAACAACTCTTTTGGGTTTTGAACGTGCTTTCTGATAAATTTTTGTCATAATTCTGTCAGTCCTACCCATACGTACATTCAGATTTTGAATATATTCATCAAAGTTGTTAATTGGTGTTCTGGCAACTCCGGTTTCCATAGCGGCTTTAGCAACAGCAGGAGCAACCCATGTCAATACTCTCGGGTCAAATGGTTTAGGTATAATATAATCATTACCAAAACTCATTTCTTCAACTCCATATGCTTTTTTCACACTATCAGGAACCGGTTCTTTTGCTAATTTTGCTAATGCATAAGCTGCCGCTTGCTTCATTTCTTCATTAATTGCTTTTGCATGAACATCCAAAGCACCTCTGAATATAAATGGGAATCCAAGTACATTATTTACCTGATTCGGATAATCCGAACGTCCGGTTGCCATGATTACTTCCGGTCTTGCTTCTTTAGCATCTTCGTAGGTAATTTCAGGGTCAGGATTTGCCATTGCAAACACAATGGGGTTTTTACCCATGGTTTTTACCATATCCTTAGTAACGCAATCAGCTATCGATAAACCAACAAATACATCTGCTCCTACTAATGCATCAGCTAATGTTCTCTTTTCAGTCTCAACTACAAAATCATCTTTAAATTCATTCATTCCTTTTGTTCTGCCTTTGTATATCACACCGGTAGAATCACACAAAATCACATTCTCTTTTTTAAGACCTAAGCTAATGTGGAACTTTGCACAAGCTATTCCTGATGCCCCAGCTCCATTATAAACAACTTTTAGGTCTTCCATTTTTTTACCAACCAATTCAACAGCATTCAGCAATGCAGCACCGCTGATGATAGCTGTTCCATGCTGGTCATCATGGAATACAGGGATATTCAATTTTTCCTTTAAAGCTTTTTCTATATAAAAACACTCAGGACCTTTAATATCCTCAAGGTTGATACCTCCAAAAGTCGGCTCAAGCATTTCAACTGCCCGGATAATTTCGTCATTATCTTTTGAATTTAATTCAAGATCAAAAACATCAATGTCGGCAAAGGTTTTAAATAATACACCTTTACCTTCCATAACAGGTTTTCCTGCGGCAGGACCTATGTCTCCTAAGCCCAATACTGCAGTACCGTTAGATATGACAGCGACCAAATTACCTTTAGCCGTGTACTCAAATACCTTAGATTCATCTTCATGAATTTCCATACAAGGTATTGCTACTCCGGGTGAGTATGCTAAAGACAAATCTCTTTGTGTAACACAAGGTTTTGTCGTTATTACCTCGATTTTTCCTTTTCTGCCCATACTATGATATTCAAGGGCATCTTCTTTCCTGATTTTCATTATATTTTATTCTCCTTAATAAATATTCTGTATACTAATACTTTTTTTATCAATAATATACTAAATTTCCTAATTGCCTAAAACCCTATTCGTCTAATTTTGCAACTTCTATTTCAAAAATGCGAAAAGCTCCCCACAGGAGCTTTTATTTGCATGCTGAAAAGGTTTGCGTATAACTACTTAATCTCTTTATGAATAGTATGTCTTCTCAAAAAAGGATTATACTTCTTTAACTCCAACCTGTCAGGTGAATTCATCTTATTCTTCTTCGTCGTATATCTGGAGGTAGGTTTACCTTCCTTCTTAGCTTCTGTACACTCCAAAGTAACCGTTATTCTCTGTTCTTTCTTTGCCATTATATAATCTCCATTAAAATCAAATTATTAAGACTACAAAATTAA
>CAZEHW010000236.1:0-5129 GCA_964511865.1 uncultured Hyphomicrobiales bacterium
AAAGTTCAGAAGAAATATTTTCCAAAGAAAATAAAAAATCTTTAACACTTGCACAGCAAGGTGAATGGCGACCAATTGGACCTTTCAATGTTGGTGGAAGAGTAAAATCAGTTGCTATTCATCCAACCGAGGAAAAAACTGTCTATATCGGAGCGGCAGCAGGAGGAATATGGAAAACGACTAACGGAGGAACCAACTGGACACCGATATTTGATTATGAAAATGGGATTGGCTTTGGCTCACTTTGTATTGATGTTAATAATCCTGATATTATTTATGCGGCAACAGGGGAAGCAGTATTGAACTCAGCGGCTCCAATCTATTTAAGTGCCGGTGTTTATAAAAGTACTGATGCAGGTAATACTTGGTTATCAATTGGATTAACAAACGTTGGTTCTTTCTCAAAAATTTATGTGCATCCACTAAATTCAAATATAGTTGTTGGTGCTGTTGTTGGTTTTAATGGAGGATTTTATTATTCCGGCGATGCAGGCAATACATGGAATCAATCTGAAAATTTTGATAAAAACGTTACAGATATATCTTATAATCCTAATGATGAAAATGAATATTTTATTGGAGTTATGGGTGAAGGAGTCTTTTATACATCTAACTCAGGTTTGTCCTGGGAAAAACGCAGTACCGGACTCCCATCTTTAAACAGAATTTCTGTACAAATGGCACCTTCCAATCCGGATATTTTGTATGCTTTATTTGAGGAGGGTGGTTCCGGAGGAACAGGCAGTATTTATAAATCAACTAATAAAGGTATGACATGGCAGCGTTCTTACAAAGGAAGCGATGAATTTTTTAATGGGCAGGGTTGGTATGATAATTATATTATGGTACATCCCACAAATCCAAATATAGTATTTGCCGGAGGAATTGATCTTTGGAAGACATCTGCAGGGGGAGAAACAACTTCAAGCTGGAAAAATATTACAAATGGTTATTATGGAGGTTCTGTCCACGTTGATCACCATTGCGGTGCTTTCAATCCATCAAATTTTAATGAAATATACATTGGTAATGATGGAGGAATCTATAAAAGTACAAATCTTGGAGATGATTTTATAGAATTAAACAATGGTATTGATATAACCCAATTCTATTCCTTTGATATTGACCAAAAAGTTGAGAACAGGAATTTTGGAGGCACCCAGGATAATGGTACATTAGGAAATCCATCATCATCTAATTTATGGAGTTCCATAAATGGTGGAGACGGTTTTAGAACTGTATTAGATTATGAGAATACAAATCAAGTATATGGAGAAGTATATTCAGGTGGCTCTGTTTACCCGTTCAGGAGAAATATAAATTCAGGAGATTACAGACTTCTAAGGGATGGTATTCGAACAGACGACGTTAGTGGAATTTGGGATGCTCCTTTGGAAATACATCCGATTCATAATTTCGCCTTATATCATGGCAGAAATGCTCTTTATTTTTCCTTTTCTAATGGTAATTTTTGGGAAACAGGAATACCTATGCAAGAATATAAATTTTCATCTATTGGAATTTCTCCGATTAATGATATGTTAATTTATGCAGGAGATATATCCGGTAAATTATTTGTTACAAAAAATCACTTCGAGAATTATAAAAATGTATCTTCCAATGGACTTATTGTCAGAGCAATTACCGATATTGAATGTTCTAAAATAAACGCTGAAACAGCAATAGTATGTTTTTCCGGATATGGCACTGACCATGTATATAAAACAACGAATGCAGGTGATTCATGGAGAAGTATAAGCCATAAATTGCCGGATGTTGCGTGTAATACTTTGGCTATGCATCCAGAAAATGAAGATGTGATTTTTGTTGGAACAGATATAGGAGTTTTTGCAACTTTCAACGGAGGTCAAAGCTGGTTACCTTTTGGAAGGAAACTACCAAGAACTATTGTAACAGATATGAAAATAGTAAACAATAGTTTTACAGGTTCTTACATTCTTAGAGTAGCAACCTTCGGGCGTTCTTTGTGGGAAATTGATATCCCTGTCGAAACAATATTTGAACCGGAGATTACATCACCAACCGGTGGTGAAGTTTTAACCGGAAATTCTTATTATAATGTATCATGGTACGGTTTTGATTTACCTGTAAAAGCAGATATTTCATGGGATAATGGTGTTACCTGGTATACATGGTCAGAAGAGCTTAATAGTGATAATTATTCTTTAAAGATTCCCAATAAGGATAATCATTTAAATAGAATCCGAATTACATCAATATCTAACCCAAGTCAAATAAAAGTTTCCAATACATTTTCAATTACACCTGTAAAGAAAGGTTCAATTCTTGCAACTTCAAGTTATCACTTTGTTCCATACGGAATAGCATGGGATGGAAATCAGCATTTGTATGCAACAAGTTTTTATGAAAATAAAATTTACAAAATCAATAAAAACACATTAAGTGTTGAAGGAAGCTTTACAGTTCCGGGAGATAGTCTATATACAGATTTATCAATTGACAGAGTGAATAGAAAGATTTATTTACATAGAATGAATAGTTCCGGTTCCACAGGTACAGGAGGATGGGTAATAATAACTGATATGGAGGGGAATGAAATTGATAAGTATGTTACACCTGCAAAGGAATATCCCATTGGAATGGAACTTGTAGATAACGACTTAATCATTTGCGACAGAGACGGTTACTCAAAATACATATATATAACTGAACCGGGTAGCGGGAAGATATGGTCAAAGGTAGAAAATCCTTTCAAAAAAAATCTGGGTCCACGTGGCATTTGTTATGATGGGAGTCAATATCTTTATCAAGCCAGCACTGATTTTACAGGGGAAAGTTTTATTGCAGGATATGTTGTCAAGATTGATAAAAGTGATATGTCACAGGAAGTTGACAGAATGAAACTAATGAACAAGAACAATTCTATTAACTGCAGAGGTATTGAATTTGATAGAGATGACAAACATTTTTGGGTAACAGATTTTGGGGGAAATATATTTAAAATCGCTGGATTTGAAACCATATTGAATATTGAAGATGAAATGAATAATTCCGGTAGTGAACTTTTTGAAGCAGAAATATATCCTAATCCCATGAACAATTTTACTACTATCAGTTTTTCAACTAAAACTATTAAGAATATTGAAATAAGTATAGTGGATGTTTTAGGGAGAACCATAAAAAAATATTTTAAGAATTTCAATAATAATCAGGAATCATCATATATACAATTAGAATCAAGTGAATTTGAATCAGGATTATATTATGCTATTTTTCGAACAGATGGTAAAACAATTTTGAATAAAAAGCTTGTGGTTGTTAAATAAAAAAACAGAAAAGATATTTGGAATCAATGATCTGAAAATAATTATAATCAGGTATGGCAGGCAGTATTTTTATTGATAAATCAGATGTTCCTAATGAACAGAAATTGGCTAAAACAATTGGTAAAACAATCAAAGTTTATCAAGCTATAATCGAATATTTGACTTCTGAATTTGACGACATCAAACCTGAATGGAAATATTATGGTAAAAATACTGGATGGATTCTAAAAGTATTCCATAAAAAGAGAAATCTGCTGTTTTTATTTCCTTGTAAAGGTTATTTTAAAATATCATTTGTTTTTGGGGCTAAAGCTTTAAATGAAATAGCAAAAAGTGATATTTCTGATTTTATAAAAACTGAATTGAATCAGGCAAAACAATATGCTGAAGGAAAAGGCATTCAATTGACTGTCAAGAATGACAAATTACTTTCAAATATTTTAAAATTATTGAAAATTAAAATTGCAAATTGATTTAAAATGTATTATTTCAGCATATATAATTTTCCGTCATCACAGCCGAAATACAATTTACCATCATATATCACACAACCTCCGGTAATAGGTCCACCCGTTTTATAATCAAAGTATAATTTGCCGGTTCTTTTATCAATCGCATAAACTTTATCGCAAAGGTCACCAACATAAACAACTGAATCGCAAATAATCGGGGAAGCAAATACCTCTGCATCAGTACCATATGACCATTTTAATTTTCCTGTCTTTTTTTCAATAGCATAAAGTAGATTTGCAAAGCCGCCAACATATAAATTATATTTATCAATAGCCGGTGATGAGAACACAGAACCTTCAGTCGGACACTCCCATCGTAAAGCTCCTGTCTTAGAATTAAGAGCATAAACGTTTTTGCTCCAGGCACCAAAATAAACTGATGAATCATCTAAAGCAGGTGTTGAAAAAACACCTTCATGAACAGGGAATCTCCAAATTTCTGAGCCATCTTTAATCCTGAGAGCATGCATAAATCCAAATGTGTCACCTATTGAGCCAACATATAATACTGAGTCTTTGATAGCAGGACTTGAACGGACTTCTGCAGATAATTTGTGCTTCCATACTAATTTGCCTGTTGTTGATTCCAGACAATAACAAAAGCCGTCATTTCCTCCAAAATATAATTTCCCATTATAATCAACAGGACCTGACCAAATATAATTATTAGTTTTAAACTTCCATCTCATAGTTCCGTGTTTTCTATTCAGGCAGTACATATATTCATCATCGGAACCAAAAAAGACCAAACTATCGTTTAAACATGGATTACTTGAAATATCAGAACCAGCTTTAAAATTCCATAGAAGTTTATGATTTTTCAGATTTACAGCATATAAATTATTCGTATTGCCACCAATATACAGGACAGTATCGTAAATAACAGGTGAAGACTTAATAGGTTCAATTGTTTTTAAAATAATGCTGTCTTTTGTAATTTTCGTTATAGCATTGTCAAAAAACAGCCCCTGCCTTTGAATACCGTTTCGGAACAATGGAACTGACTTAATTTCTTTAATTGGTTGGGGTTCCTCACAACCAAATAAAAGTAATATAAAAAAACTGTATAATGTTATAAGCTTCATAATTGTCTTCCTCATAATTTCATTTCTTTATTATGATACATTTCCTAAAGTTCAAATATAATAAAAATATTATTAACGATTAGGTAAGTTGACACAACTGACATGATGTAAACAGCTTATTCAGCAATTTACTTTATTACTACAAATATTATGTTTTTATTTAACATCTCTTGTTTTAGTACTGCCATATATGTCCCTGCTGAAAAATTACTAGTATTAAAATT
>CAZEHW010000237.1:0-5122 GCA_964511865.1 uncultured Hyphomicrobiales bacterium
AATTAATCTTGCACCTGATTCGGCAAATGCTTCGGCACAAGCTTCCCCGATACCTGCCGAAGCTCATGTTATAAATACTACTTTGTATTTCAGGTCTTTCTCTATATTATATTTAACAATTTTTTATATTCTTTTTCACTAATATTTCATCACAGTGGGATTGTAATTAATGTAAAATACTAAATTTTTAAAAAGCTTTAACCGCGAAGTTCGCCAAGTTTTCGCAATGTTTCGCAAAGAATTTTACATTCTACATTCTACATTCTACATTCTACATTTTACATTCTACATTTAACCAATATTCTCTTTTATCAACCTTTCCATTTTATCTAAAACTTTTTCATCAGCCAACTTGTCATGTCTTAGCTTTTCTATGGTTGCCAAACCCAAATAACAATATGCTTTTAACAAGTGTGGATGCGGTTTCAGAGCTTCAATATGGTTTTCAATTGTCTTAATATCAGCTCTTGCATAAGGTCCGGTCAACGGAAAATCTTTATTATTATTTACCTGTGAAAAATTATTTTCAATAGTTGTCTTCACAATTTGCGGAATGAACTTTTCTGCAGGGATTCCCGCTAATTCGGCAATCTCTTCTGATGTCGAAAGCAAAGTATTTAAAAAATTCGATGCAACAACTGCCGAGCAATGATATAAGGAAGTAATATTATCGTCATCAGCCAAAATATGTGGAATACCAGCAAGTTCCAGAACTAATCCAGACAGTTCATCGCTCTTATTTTCGCTTCTGATACTCCAACCGATTCCCTTGAGTAAATTCTTTTGCGGATAATAAAATGTCTGATATGGATGAATTACTCCTGTATTAGCTCCATACTCTTTGCAGGTTTTCAGAATATTCAATGGTAAAGCACCACTACAGTGCAGAACGATACAATCCTTAAGCTTTTCTTTAAAATGTCCCGATAAAGCATTTGCAGTTTCTTCAATTCTACTGTCCTCAACAGTCAGAAAAATGTAATCAGGGACATATCCTATTTCATTTATTGATGATAGAATTGAAACGTCAGGAAAAATATCATGTGCCGTATTTTTAACTTTAGTATTCGAATCCGTAATCCACAAAATTGAATTTTCATTTGCTAACGCAGAACACAAAGTACTACCAAGTTTTCCAAAACCGATGAAGCCGAAAGTTTTATTCATCATCATTCCTTTTCGATAACATATCCGTCCTTTGTATCTTTCAGAATATATCCGGCATCGCTTATTTCTTTTCTTAGCGAATCAGCCAAAGCCCAGTCCTTGTTTTTCTTTGCTATCAATCGCTTTTCTGCTTTTTCTTTAATATCATCCGGGATATCTAAAGAAATTTCTTTCCTCTCCCCAATATACCAAACATCAAATATCTTGTTTAGCTCAGTAAAAAATTCAATGAGATTTCGTTTACTTTCTACATCCAATTTTTCAGTTGGAGTTTCATTGATGAAACTGAACAAATGTGCCAATGCCTTTGGTGTATGCAAATCATTAGCAAGTTCTGTGAATACAGATTTTCTTAAAGAATCAACATCAGCTTTAATATTGCCATCAGATATTTCGAAAAGTTTATATAAATATT
This sequence comes from uncultured Hyphomicrobiales bacterium, assembly GCA_964511865.1. Lineage (GTDB taxonomy): Bacteria > Bacteroidota > Ignavibacteria > Kapaibacteriales > UBA2268 > ChocPot-Mid. The sequence goes on from CAZEHW010000237.1 coordinate 1,583, forward strand.
CCTGAACTCTGAATCTTGCTTTGTGTCCTGATTTAATCCCATCAAAAGTAAAGTTATAAACCGAACCATAATGTGCAGAGAGCATTGTATATCGTATATCCAGCGGGTCAATTCCTTTTTCCATCAAATCTCGCAATGTGAAAAAATTCCCGAGAGATTTGCTCATTTTCTGACCTTCAACTTCAAGAAATTCATTATGACACCACATAACCGTCGGGTCAATACCATAACCGGCGTGGCTCTGAGCAATTTCGTCTTCATGATGCGGAAACTTCAAATCAATACCGCCTGTGTGAATATCAAAAGGCAGTCCGAGCAGTTCTTTTTCCATGCTCGAGCATTCAATATGCCAGCCCGGACGTCCCGGTAAATTTTGACCATCAATTTCAAAATCCCAGAATGGTTCATTCGGTTTTCGTGCTTTCCAGAGAACAAAGTCACTCACATCTTCTCTTTCGTACTGGTCGGAATCAATGCGAGTACCTGCTCTGAAATTATCGAAATCAATATGGAACAATCTACCGTATGTCTGTTGTTTTCGCCATTCGGCAACATTAAAATAAATTGAACCTTCGGATATATAGGAAAGTCCTTTTTCGAGAATTGATTTAATTAATTCCTGCATCGGTTCAATATACTCAGTAGCTTTTGGCATTGCTGAAAAATCATTTGTTTTAATTCCAAGTTTTGAAATATCATCTAAAAAAGATTTTTCATAATATTCAGTAAGCTTAAGCAAATTACCATGTAAATCTTTAGTTTGTTCTCCCATATCGGAGAGCCATACATTGCTACCGACAGCACTATCACGAATTGTCTTATCATCAATGTTAGTAATATTCATCACCCAGCGAACTTTGTGCTGACCAACAACTTTTAGAACTCTTTGCAGTAAATCTGCAAAGAGGAAAGCACGCATATTCCCGATATGTGCATAGTTATAAACTGTCGGTCCGCATGAATACATACGAACTTCATTATCCTTAAGCGGTGTGAATGCTTCGACTTTTCTCGATAAAGAATTATTTAAATATATCTGCATTTTTTATAATCTAATTCATTTAAAAACAAAATACTCGTTGTCCAATTTGACAAATTATATTAAATTAAGAAAATTAATTTGAAAGAAAAATATATGTTTTAATTTTTATTATGAAACCATTAAACGCAGATTTTATATTAGGTACGGTAAAGCCCGAGGAATTTCCAAAAAGCAAATTACCTGAGATTGCTTTTTCGGGCAGGTCAAATGTTGGGAAATCCTCGTTGCTGAATAGTATTGTCCTTAGAAAAAATCTTGCTCACATAAGCTCAACACCGGGGAAAACACAGCAAATAAATTTCTTCAATGTAGAGGATAAATGGATTTTTGCCGACTTGCCCGGCTTTGGTTATGCTAAAGTCAGTAAGGATTTGAGACAAATTTGGGAAAAGATGATTTACGATTATCTGACAGAAAGAACTAATCTTAAGCTTGTTTGTATGCTTGTTGATTCACGCCACGAGCCTATGGAAAGCGACCTTGCGATAATCGAGTTTCTGGAAAACACTCAAAAGAAGTTCATTATCATTATGACAAAAACTGACAAAATTTCAGATAAACTTGTTCTTGAAAGAAAAAAACAATTTGAATATCTTGTCAGCCAATGTAAATTTTGCATTGAAGTTCTTGCTTATTCGTCAATAAAATTTATTGGCAGGGATAATTTACTTGCTGTTATTAAAAGAGAAAGTGAATAAATTTGGAGAATAAATTGGATATTAAAGAATCAATCGAGCAAAGCATCGCGACAAAGCAAAAGCTCATGGAATCTTGTATTCCTGATATTGAGGCATGTGGTAATAAACTTGCAGAATCTGTCAGGAACGGCGGTAAAATCCTGTTTTGCGGGAATGGTGGCAGTGCCGCAGACAGTCAGCATTTAGCCGCTGAACTTGTTATTCGTTATCGCAGTTCGGTTAACCGAGCTTCAATACCCGCGATTGCTCTCACTGTTGACCCTTCGATTATGACGGCAGGTGGCAACGACATCGGTTTTGAAAATATTTTTGCCCGTGAAGTCGAAGCTTATGGGAAAAAAGGCGATGTTCTGGTTGGTATCTCCACAAGCGGCAACTCCGAAAATGTCTTCAGAGCTATCCAACAAGCAAAAAAACGGGGTTTGATTACTATAGGTCTTCTCGGTTCAGACGGAGGCAAAATTGCCAAAGAATGCGATTTAACAGTTATAGTTCCATCGGATATCACAGCAAGAATTCAGGAATCCCATATTCTCATCGGTCACATCTGGTGCGAAATGATTGAGGAAACATTGTTCCCCGAATTATTTATGTGAAAATAGTTTGAAATGATAAAATTTAGTCGTAAATATTTAATGAATAATGGGCAATGTTTGAAAAAATGTCCGGTAATACGCAATAAGAATTGATTTCATTTTCCATTAACAATTATCAATCGTACATTATTATCTTTTCTATTTGACGATAACAAATTCCCTAATAATAGTTTGGTTTTTCTTTTCAAATCTCAGAAAGTAGATTCCGGATGTCAAGAAACTAACATCAATTAATTCCCTATAATCCATTTTTTGGATTTCAATTCCCAAATCATTGAATATTGAAATTTTTGAGTTTTTGATTAATTCACCTGTTATTTGTAGTGTATTAGTTGCAGGATTTGGAATTATTGACAAGTTATTATTTTGTTCAGGAGTTTCAATTGCTGAAGTGTTAAAATCTATAGTTGCTTCAGCCCATGTGTTGGGATTTGATTTATTAGCTCCAATTGGCCAATATTCCCACATATTATGAGTGTCGGTTCCCAAAAAACAAATTCCTGTTTTTACTACACCATTTGTTTCAATTCCAAGAGTTGTAAATGGAATAATAACTTCGATAGTATCCCTGAAATTACTATCCACTAAATTATTTGCCTCCCAGTCGGGTTGAACTAATTTACAGGTTGAATAATCACCGTATTTGCCTTGGGAATAGCAATCGGTTGCAGACACATGGAACCACCAGTCATCATTCATCCATTCATTTGATTTATCATTGTTTATATCGAATAATGCTTCAGGGCAACGTACATTATATAACGAGTATATATTGGAGCAATATGCAAGATATAAATTGGTATTATCATGTTTATAAAATACAGTAATTTTGGGTCCGGTTTGTAGATTAATTTTTATACTATCTGCTTCCGACCATTCATTGTATGAGAAACCTCCGTCAATATTTATGGGATTTCCAAAAGGAATTTCAATCGATTCTTCTGCAAATAAATTTATTGTAAAACAATACACAATCACAAATAAAGTAACAGTTTTCTTTTTCATAATACCTCAGTCAGGATTAATATTTTTCAATTTCTTAAATAATACGATAATTGAGCAATAAAAGTTACAGGACAGATAAACCAAATGTAATTATTATTAACATATATAAGAAGCATTTGAATTTGTTTTGAAAAATATAGCTGAATAACATTATTTTCACTATTTTCTATTTTCTATTTTCTATTTTCTATTTTCTATT
>CAZEHW010000238.1:0-5111 GCA_964511865.1 uncultured Hyphomicrobiales bacterium
AAAATACAGTTAATAAACCTGTTATTGTAAATATCCTTTGCATATAGTTCTACCCATTTATATAATAATAAATCATTCTTTTTCTAATTCAAAAAATATACTTTTTGCCAGATAGTATAATATTTCAATTATCTTCAAAATTATAAATTATAAAATTGCAAAATAAAAAATATTCATAAAAATTAAATTTTATTAATATTCTGTAAATTTTGAAATTTTGAAAAATCTAATTTAATAATATAATGCAAATTAGGGAATAAAAAAAGTAATTCGGTACTGTTTTATAAAAATTATCATCAATAAATTAATAATTAGTATTTTGTACTACAATTTGTGTTAATTGATTTTAATATTTCTCAACTTGATAGCTAATCTCAATTCTAAAAGTATTCGCCATTTATTGATATTAAAATCTTTTTGTATACTGCTTATTTGTGTTAAAGGTATCGAATAACTAAAAGAAGGATTGAAAATAATCTGATTGCTTATTTCAAAAGTAAAACCAAAGCAGGGTTCCAAAGAAAATCTAAATGGGTTGATTCCGGGTATATCATTATCTTCCACGGTTTTTAATCTTGGATTATCATGGTCAATCTGGTAATCAACAATCTCTCCGGTTGATAGAGTATCAGTTAATTTTAAAAGTTCCATAGTCTGTTTATAGTTGTAATCGGTATATACAGATGCACTAAAACCCAACCTTAGAAAAAAGTATTTTTGTGGAGACCATTGTAAGAATGGATTAAATTCTAACATGCCAATTCCAAATTCTGCTGATTTGCGAAATGGTATTGCTCTGTTTTCATAATCATCAGGTGGATTTATTAATATTGGAACACTGTCGGTTTCTTGGTACGAAGAATTAGCACTTAACGAGTTAAAAGTTAGTGTTGCACCATATTGAAGGTAAGGTTTAATATCACGAATAAAAATTCCACCAACAGTAAACCCTAAACCTTGAGCATCTTCGAACTCACAAACCTCGCATTTTGGATAATAAATACCACTTTGAAAATTATTACCTAAGCCAAATATTAAACCTATTTCTGTTTGTTTGGGTGGTGCCTGTGGTTCTAAGGGAGTTCCCAGCTTCTGGCTGAACAATAAATGCCCTGATAAAAACCAGATAATAAAAAATATTTTGTACCCAAACAATATTCTCATTAGTATAACCGTATTTAATAATGCTAAAAAACAAAAATAAAATATAACATATTGTAATGAATAAGAAGTAATAAAATTATTGTTTAATGAACTAAATTTTTAGGATTTAATGCAAGAAAACTTAGATAATAACTTAACGAATGAAAAACCTTTTCAGGAAATTCAGGATAATGATAATAATAATCATGAAATTACAAATGTAAATCCTGCAAGAGTTTCTGCTGTGAAAATTATTAGCCGTTTCGAAAGAAGCGATGCTTATTTAGATAAACTGCTTAATAAAGAATTAAGCGACACAGACATGATTAAGGAAGACAAGGCGTTATTAACCGAACTTGTTAACGGAGTTATCAGATGGAGATGGAAACTTGATTGGGTTTTAACAGGGTTCTACAAAGGTGATTATCTTAAGTGTTTGAATATAGTTAAAAATGCTTTGCGTGTAGGTTTATACCAAATCCTCTATCTTGATAGAATTCCTGACCATGCTGCTATTAACGAAGCCGTTGAAATCATAAAACGAATTCAAGGTGAAAAGATAGCAGGAATTGTTAATGGTGTTTTAAGAAATATTGCCAGAAACATCGAAAATATTAGATATCCTAACAAAGAAGAAGATATAGTATATTATTACACAATAATGCATTCACACCCTCGGTGGATGGTAAAAAGATGGATTGACTTGTTTGGTGAAGAACAAGCCGTTAAATTACTTGAAGCAAACAATGAAATACCAAATATTAAAATACGTATCAATCTTTTAAGAACTACAATTGCTGAAGTTAAACAAGAACTGGTACAAATGGGCATTGCTTTTCAACAATCAATCTATGCACCGGAATCATTGGAAATAACAAGCAAAGGAACAGATATAGCTTCATCTGATTTATTTTTATCAGGTAAAATAACCATACAGGACACAAGTGCTTATTTGGCGACCAAACTTGCTTTTGTTCATCCGGGACAAAGAATTTTAGACCTTTGCTCTGCTCCTGGAGGTAAATCTTTTGCTCTTGCTGAACAATCAGGTGACACCGGAAAAGTAATATCTGTCGACAAATATGCTTCAAAGCTTAGGATTATACAACAAGGTGCCAAACGACTTCAATTAAAATCAATTGAAACTCTCGAAGCCGATGCATCAATTGTGCAATTCGATGAGCTGTTCGATCTGGTTTTTGCTGACCTCCCTTGTTCCGGATTAGGTACTTTAAAAAAGAAACCTGACATAAAATGGAAACGCGAAAGAGAAGACATTTCTTTGCTGGTCAACACACAAAGAGAAATAATTTCCAATGCAGTAAGATTTGTAAAACCCGGTGGAGTTCTACTGTTCTCAACATGTACAATTGAACCGGAAGAAAACGAAGAGAATGTTAATTGGTTTTTATCGGAACACCCTGAATTCGAGATTGACCCTGCTGAAAAATATTTACCCGGTGATATTTGTAAAAACGGTTTTATGCAAACTTTTCCTCATGTTCATAAAACTGATGGTGCTTTTGCAGCGAGGTTGGTTAGAAAATGAAAAACGAATAGTGAAAAGTGAATAATTTTTTCTAACTTTCATTTATTAATGAACTATTATTATCGGTTTGATTAATTGCTCTTGCCTGTTAATAATTATTCGAATCCAATATGTGCCGGAAGGCAAGTTACTTTCAGGTGAAAAATTAACTGTCTTTTCGCCTGATTCGATTGAACCAGTGTAAATATCTGAAACAATCAGACCTAAGTTGTTGATTAATTCTATTTTTATTAAAACTGTTTGACGGCTTTTTACTACTATTTTTAAATCTTCATCTGTTGGATTTGGATACATACTGACTTCAACATTGTTTGCTATTATTACCCTGCTTATATCAATTTCACAACCCAATATCGTTAAACTTCCGTTTTGTGTTTCAATATCGCAATATGAATTTGACAACGCAAAATTGGAAATTATGAGTGGTGTCGTGTTTTCCCTCGCAAGCAGGACAGTACCGCATAGCTCGGCTATTACATTTGTATCTTTGTTTATGCTAAAATCCTTATCATTAAAATCAACAATCCTGTCAGTTACAATAATTGGGTAATCAATTTCCGGCTTTAGTGCTGTTACATCATAGCGGATTTCAGCATCGAATTTTGTATCTAATGTGATTAGTTTAGTGTTCATCAGTTTTGCATATAGAGGAATACAAATATTATAGCCGACTTCCTTGCTTACATCAGGCAACCAGACAAGCATTTTTCCTGTACCTATACCGGTGACATTTGAACTGAAAATTTCATCACATGGTTCAGTTACTTCGACTATTAGACTGTCCGAATATTCCTGCATATTCTCAGGTGTAAAGTTAATAGTTACTGAAATGACATCACCTGAATCGAGCAATGCAGGAGTTTGCGGCTGAGTGGAAACAGAGATTTCATTGCTTCCCGATTTCAATCTCACATCCTCAATCCTGATACTTTCGTTACTTCTGTTGGTAAGTATTAAATTCTTGTTATCTTTATTGTCAATACTAATCCTGCCAAAATCAGTATCATTCAACCCGTCCAATGTGATTACAACTGCTTTTACATCAACCGAAGCAGTAGCTTTGCAACCATTGGTATCAGTAACTTCAACGCTATAATTTCCCGTTTGGTTAACCGTAATATCTTTTGTTGTTTCGCCAGTATTCCATAGGTATTCAGCAAAATCATTATTAACAGAAAGGACAGTTGGCTCCCCCTGACAAATTGTTGTTTCTCCGATTATAAGAGGAATTGGCTCTTCGGCTTTTATTACATTGACAGTATCATATCCGATACAACCACCAACAGCAGTAACCTTTACGAAATACTCACCGGCAATACTGACGACAATTGAATCGCTTGTCTCACCTGTTGACCATTCATAGCTTTCGTATTGGTCTAATGTTTTTAATGTTACAGTTCCGTTGCCGCAAATGACGGACTTTTTAGGAATAATTTCGGGTTTTACTTCATCATCAATATCAATTAAAAAACTGTCTTTTCCGATACAGCCCTTGTTTGAAATTTGTTTTACTACTACTTTTCCAATTCCGGGTTTATCCCATTCGACAATGATTGTATCTGTGCCAATAGAGGAGATATGTTTTCCACCGTTAACTTCCCAAATAACCGAATCTTTATTAGTTTTGAGTATGCAATATTTATGCGAACTTCCTATACAAACACTTTTTGAGCCCTTTAGAACTGTCTTTGGTTGGAAGTAAAATATAATATACATTTCATCGCTATAACCTGCACAACCATTGCTGTCTATAGCTTCAACAGTACATCTTGTGCTTTTAGTGATAATTATTTCCCGAGTAGTGTCACCGGTGGTCCAAATATATCTTGAATAGGGCTCTTTGGTTCTAAGGATAACAGTATCTCCTTCACAAGATAATGGTTCTCCGATGATTTCAACTTCAGGATACAATTGTCTTATATTAATCTCGACGCTATCTTCCCTTGAACAACCCACACTGTCAATTATAATAAGATAGTATATACCGGCACTATCAATAGAAATAGTTGTTGAAGATTCACCGGTTGACCAGAAATACCGGTTACCGGTAATATCCGGTTCAGCTTTTAAAGTTAACGGAGTATATTTACATTTTTCGAAATTACCCTTTGGAAAAAGTCGTGTAGGTGGCATTGGCTTGACATTTACGAAAATACTGTCTTCGGAAACTTCGCCATAATTTCGTGTAGCAGTTACCTTATACCAGCCGGTCATAGAAGGTGTAAGATTCTTAATTAAAGGGTTTTTTTCGTTTGATGTATAACCGGATGGTCCAGTCCATAAATATCGGGAACGTAAAAGTTCATTGGTTTGCATAAGCAAGTCGGAACCTTCACAAATTTCGATGTCGGACTTTAACCACTTTTTTTTGTTAAAATTATTTTGTATTAAAATTTCATACTTAAAATAATCACTGGGA
>CAZEHW010000239.1:0-1242 GCA_964511865.1 uncultured Hyphomicrobiales bacterium
TTATTTGATAGTGTTACTTTTACAATCAGACCGGAAGACAAAATCGGATTAATAGGTAGGAACGGTTCGGGTAAGTCAACTCTATTGAAAATAATAAACGGAATGCAACAAGCTGAAGAAGGTAATGTAAGTATTCCTAATCTCTTCAAAATAGGATATTTGCCTCAGGAAGGGAGACAGAGGACGGAAGAAGGAAGACGGCAGACGGCAGACAGCAGACGGCAGACAGCAGACGGCAGACAGAAGTCAGAAGACGGAAGTCAGAAGACGGAAGACAGCAGACAGCAGACGGCAGACGAGAGTCAGAATGATGATGGAAATTTGGGATATAAACAAAATTCTGTGATTTCTGAGGTTTATAGTTCAATGGCAGAATTGTGTGAGCTTGAGAATAGGATTAAATTTCTTGAAAATGAAATCAATACACGAAAAGATTATGAATCTAAAGGATATCTTAAATTAATACAGGATTTGTCTGAAGCAAATGAAAAATTTGAAATACTTGGAGGCGGTTCTGTTCAGGCACAAATTGAGCAGATACTAACAGGCTTAGGTTTTTCCAGAAATGAATTTAATCGTTCGATTAACGAATTTAGCGGCGGTTGGCAAATGCGAGTGGAGTTAGCAAAAATATTACTTCAAAAACCGGATTGCATTCTTCTCGATGAGCCGACTAATCATTTAGATATAGAATCAATTCAATGGCTCGAAGAATTTTTAAAAGCGTATAAAGGAATTGTTGTATTAGTTTCACATGACAGGAATTTTTTAGATGCTGTTACTAACAGAACGATTGAAATTTCTTTAGGTAAGATATACGATTTTAGTTTGCCTTATACAAAGTTTATTACACATCGGGAAGAAATCAAGAAACAGCAACAAAATGCATTTGATAATCAGCAAAGGCAAATAGCTCAGACTGAAAGATTTATAGAAAGGTTTCGTTCCAAATCAACATTGGCTTCAAGAGTTCAATCCAAAATCAAAATGCTGGATAAAATTGATAGGATAGAAGTTGAAAATGATGATAAAAGTTCTATCAAATTTCGGTTTCCACCTGCTCCGAGAAGCGGAAGAATTGTTACAGAAGTTAATCATCTTTCAAAAACATATGATATAAAATTAGTATTGGACAATGTTAATTTCGCTATGGAACGGGGAGAAAAAATTGCTTTTGTTGGCAAAAACGGAGAAGGTAAGACAACTTTATCCCGTATTATTGCTAATGATATAGCTGATTTT
>CAZEHW010000239.1:1252-5093 GCA_964511865.1 uncultured Hyphomicrobiales bacterium
GAACAAATGTTATGCTGGGATATTATGCTCAGCATCAAGCTGAACTGCTGGATGCAGGTTCATCAGTTTTGGAGATAATTGACAGAAGTGCAACAGGTGAAATGAGAAGTCAGATTCGGAGTTTACTAGGAGCATTTCTTTTTAGCGGTGATGATGTATATAAGAAAGTCAGAGTGCTATCAGGTGGAGAAAAATCAAGATTGGCAATAGCAAGGTTGTTATTGAAAGAAAGTAATTTACTTATTTTGGATGAGCCGACTAATCATTTGGATATGGCGGCAAAAGATGTCTTGAAAAATGCTTTGCTTGACTATACCGGTTCATTAATAATTGTATCGCATGACAGGAACTTTTTGCATGGTTTAACTGAACGTACTATTTATTTTACTAATAAAAACATTAAGGAATATCCCGGAGATATTTATGAGTTTATTGACAAGCATAAACTTGAATCTTTGCATGAGTTGAATTTATCCGAGAAAAAGGAAAAGCCGGCGACCAGGGATATGAGTATTCAAAGTCAGAACCAAATGGACAGAGAAGAAAAGAAACGATTTCAAAGAGAAGAAAACAGAATTAAAAGGTTGATTAGTCAGGTGGAGGATGAAATAGAAAAAATGGAAAATAAGATAAATGATTTGGAACTTTTCTTTTCAAATCCTGAGAATATGAATAACGTCGAGATGCTAATGAATAAACAGGAAGATTATAATAAGATAAAGGATGGGCTATCGGATAAAATGCAGGAGTGGACTAAGCTCCATAACGAATTGGAGGAGCTTAGTTAATTGGGTTATCTTTCAACACCAAGTACTCTTGCATAATTTTGTGCAGTATCCAAGTCATGAATGTCAGTGTTTTCTATTACCATTTTCGGTATAAAAGTTTCCACCTGTTCCATAGCACTGTCGAATAGTCCAAGCATCAGATTGCTCGAGAGCTTTAACAGCACAAATACCATTACTATTTTATTCATTTCATCACCTATCATCTAATTCAAAAAAACTATTTCTAATGTTAATATATCAAAATATGTGCCACTTTTAGTTTAATGAGTTTAATGAGTTTAATGAGTTTAATGAGTTTAATGAGTTTAATGGGTTTAATGGGTTTAATGGGTTTAATGAGTTTAATGAGTTTAATGGTTTAATGGGTTTAATGGGTTTTTTGAATCAATAAATTGATAGTTGGGAATGCGGAATTTCTGGGGAGAAACTGATATTAGATTTTGTTCTTCTGATACCATTATAAATTATAGTGACGGATTGGTAATCCAATAAAAGTGAGAGTTAAACGCTATAGTAATGATGGTAAAGAAAAATAATATACAATTGAATTTATACGCAGATAATTAAGTGAGCAAGCAATACATTAATGTTAGCAACAGGCGAAAGCTTCGAGGTTAACAAACAATATAAAATTTAACATTTCAAAATTTAAAAAATTAATATGGAATTCCAATCATTAAAAATAATTGAGCCAATCTTAAAAGCATTAAAAGAAGAAGGATATACAAAACCAACACCTATACAGGAACAATCAATTCCGATTGTTTTGCAAGGTACCGACTTACTCGGCTGTGCACAAACAGGAACAGGAAAAACTGCCGCATTTGCCGTTCCTATTCTACAATTATTACATGCTGACAAATCTTATGGAAGAAAAAGAAAAATTAGAAGCTTGATTGTTACACCAACACGGGAGCTTGCAATACAAATTCATGAGAGCTTTAAAGCTTATGGCAGACATACCGGATTAACAAGTACGGTGATTTTTGGAGGTGTAAAACAAAATCCACAAACATCGGTATTACATGAAGGTGTGGATATTTTAATAGCAACACCGGGGCGACTTTTAGACCTTTTAAATCAAGAACATTTGACCTTGAAGCATGTCGAAATATTTGTATTGGATGAAGCAGATAGAATGCTGGATATGGGTTTTATTCACGATGTAAAAAAGATATTGACTGAACTTCCCAAAAAAAGACAGTCACTTTTCTTTTCTGCAACTATATTACCGGAAATTATTAAGCTTGCAGAAAGGATACTCCATAATCCAACAAGTGTTTCGGCAACACCGGTTTCATTAACTGTAGAGATTATTAAACAATATGTTTACTTTGTTGATAAAGGAAATAAAAATGCATTATTGGTTGATATTTTACAAGATAAAAACATTAAAACAGCACTTGTATTTACACGAACAAAGTATGGTGCAGACAAAGTTGTGAGGATGCTTTTGAAGCATAAAATCAAAGCGGAAGCTATTCATGGCGACAAAGCACAAAATGCCAGACAAAGAGCATTGGCAAATTTCAAAGCACAAACCACCCGAGTATTAGTGGCAACAGATATAGCGGCACGTGGAATTGATGTTGATGATTTAGAATATGTTATCAATTATGAAATACCAAATATTGCTGAAACATACGTTCATCGTATCGGCAGGACAGGCAGAGCGGGAGCAAAAGGAACTGCATATTCATTTTGTGATGCAGGAGAAAAGGAATTCTTACGGGATATTGAAAAATTGATTTCAAAAAAGATACCAATCATTGAGGAACATCCATTCCCATTGATAGATGATAATCCGGTGAAAGCTCCTAAGACACAACAAGAAGCGAGAAATTCAAGCCATTTAAGACCGAAACCTCAAGAAAGAAATCAAACAAAAAAGTGGTTTGGTAAACCGAAATATTCAAGGTAATTTTTTTGATTACTTTAATAAATCCATTAATCACAAAAAAAAAATAACAGGAAAACCTTTTGAATAAATATTTGCTTTTTACTGATGTAAGTTTGAACCCGAAGTTGAAACTTGGAATTGGAGCATATCTCCTGATACCTGAACATATAATCAGCACTGAGCCTGACTATATAAACAAACCGGATTTAGTTAATCAAATAGTAGTTAGAAAATTTGAGAATGTTACTTCCACAAAACTTGAGATTGAAACTGTAGTATGGGCATTGGAAAATTTCAAGGAGAATTTCAATATAAAAGATACTTCTTTGAAAATATATTCAGATTCCCAATGTGTTTGCGGTTTGTTGGGAAGAAAGGAGAATCTTGAGAGAAACAATTTTATCAGTAAAGGTTCAGGAAATATATTGAATCACACAGAACTTTACAAGAAATTTTATGATTTGCAAAATGAATTAAAATTTGAAGTGATTAAAGTAAAAGGTCATGCTCCAAAAGGCACTCATGATTCTGTACATAGAATCTTTTCATATGTTGACCAGCATGTCCGTAAATTGTTTATCGCAAGCAGTGTTTAAGGACATGAAGAGTTTATTTTGATTCTTTTTTGTGGGGTGGTCCGGATAAGTATTTAACCTCATATATGCTTAGCATAGCCGTATTTTTTTCAATTTGGGAAGCAAATGTGAACTTGAACTTTTGTGTTTGCTGTTTTAGCATAATCTAATTCCTTTTGGATAACTGCTGTTTGTCTGTATTATTCCTTCTCCCTTTGCATTTTTCCTTTGACCCTTTGTATTTCTCCTGTAATTCAGTCTTTCTGCTCCCTGCATTCTTTCTATGTATGGTATTATGTTACAGAAATGAGAATTATTCTTTTATTATATAAATCTTTCTTAAATTTGCAGTTTAGTTCAAAATTGATTTTTGGAATTGTTATCCATTGATATGATAAGGATGACAAAAGATAAATTATTGAAAATGTTTTTTTTATTTTGATATAGGAGAGATTAATGAGTAAGAAGATTTATGCAACAATTGATGGTAACGAGGCGGCAGCTTATGTTGCTTACAGAGTAAATGAGGTATGTGCCATCTACCCCATTACACCATCGTCAAATATGGGCGAATGGGC
>CAZEHW010000240.1:0-5061 GCA_964511865.1 uncultured Hyphomicrobiales bacterium
AGCATAATCCAATCGGTTGGGATATTTTTCGGGCCAGTGAGGTTCACCTCTGTATTGAAGAAATATACAATTCTTGTTCAATCTTCTCATGGCTAAATAAAGTTCTATACCTTGCTCCCATGGCACTGCCCAGTCTTCATCACCAAACATCAGCATAAATGGTGTCTTAATTTTTTGAGCATGAAATATCGGGGAGTTATTTAGATAATTATCCAATGAATCCCAAAGATTACCACCAATTCTGCTTTGAAATTTTTCATATTGGAACTGACGTGCAAGTCCTGTGCCCCAACGAATTCCACTATATGCACTTGTCATATTTCCGACAGGAGCACCTGCAACAGCGGCCGCAAATAAATTAGTTTGCGTAATCATAAAAGCTGTTTGATAGCCACCCCATGAATGTCCTTGCAGTCCAATTGCATTTGAATCAATATATCCTCGTTTTATCAAACTCCGAACTCCTGACACTATACAATCTGTCGCATCATACCCGGGATTTCCGGGAGTATATATTATATCAGGATGAAAAATTATATAACCCTTTCCTGTGTAAACTGGATAAACAGGTCTGTGTCCGACTCTTGGTGTAAAGAACTGATTGTAGTAATTAGAAAATCTGTCATAGAAATATACAAGCATTGGATATTTCTTTTTTGCATCGAAATCATCAGGCTTAATAATCCAACCTCTTAAACTGTCCCCATTTGAATTTGCCCAACTCATTAGTTCAGTTTTTCCCCAGTTATATTCGCTCAGTTCGGGATGTACTTTGCTTACCTGTAACTGAAATGAGAAAGTTGAGTCAGCAACCCAAAGGTCAGGAAATTGATTATATTTTTGTTTTATATAGAGCAATTTATATTTTCCTTTAGCTTTGCCGGAAACTTCAATTCTGTTATCTTCCATCACAACCTTTACTGTACCGAGAATTGACATATTAATTCTCGAAAGTCCCTTTGTTTTTTCAATATAATTGAAACTGCTAATCAAAATATCTTCTCGAGAACCGAAAAATCGTTTGTCAGGGTCAAGGTTTAAAACTCTGTAATGAATTTTATTAAGTCTGCCTTCTGCAGCAGTTATATTCAGGTAACCGTTCCCATCCAAATAGAATTTCCATATATCGTATTCATCATAAAGTAAAACACCCGCATCATTTTCCATCCATCCTCCAAATCCATAGCTGGGTGCTTCACTCGGCTCGTCATGCTCTAGATCATAAAATGGTAAATCAGGTAGATTGGCTGTTAAATTAACTATTGAATCAGTTTTTGTACTATAAGAGAACCAGTGTTTGTTTGAAAACCAAATAATAAAATTTCCATTTGGAGACATTTTAGCATTATCTACAATTTTTGTCGCTACTTTTACCTTTTGTCCGGTTATCAGGTTAACTTTGTAAATATCATTAAACCAACCATTCCATGTAAGCTCTTTGAGATATGGCTTATCGTTATATCCTATGGTATATTCTGAATTCTCTGAAAATTCAATATTGGGAATTTCTTCATCAGCAAGAAATATAAATTTCTTCAGATCATTATGATAAACAGATAAATACACTTTATCTTTATTTTCTTTCCACCATATTTTTTCATTGGATTTAATTCTGGAATCGTTCCAATGCCAAAGATCCAAATCACGTTTAGCAAGAATTGAATCTATATTATAATAATTTGTATCATTGTATTTGACTTCAATAGCTTTCTCAGTAGTGTCTGCCTTTGGCTTTAAACCAAAGAACAAACGATTACCATCTTTAGTCCATTTTAAATCATTCTTAAATGGAATTTTCCAACCTTCAGGTATGACATTATTGGTAGTATCATCAGGTGCCAATAAGGTAGTCAATTCTTTTTGCCGGCTATTCCAAAGTTGCAAAGAACAAGTATCCGGATTTCCTTCTTTGTCTTCTTTAGCTGAAATAAAAGCCAGAATTCCAAACTCATCATTCCATGTCAAATTAGAGTAATGCGTTTTTTCAGCCTTTACAATTTGTTGTGGAAAATTAAATACTCCTTGTAATCTTATATAATAGATCCCATTACGTTTGCCGTCAGCTTGAGCAACTACATAAGTCAAATAATTTCCTAAGCTGTCAATAGCAAATTCAGTAACATCATCTATTATAAGCTCTGAGGCAGTTTCCAGATGTCTAAGTACAATATCGTTACCAACTACTTTGACCTTCTTCTTATCAATATCTTTATTTTCTTTATCAATAACATAAATCATCCATTTAGAATCCTCAGAGAAAACAAATCTTGAAATATCTTCGAATTCAGTTTTTTCACCGGATTCTAAATTTAAAAGAGTCAAACTATTTTTCGGTTTTTTATCCTTTTCTGCATTAAGTAAAAGAATATCCTTGGGTTTAACCATAGCGGCAACCCACTTTGAGTCATTTGAAAACTTAGGTCTTACTCCTCTTTCAATTATATATTCCTTGTCATTTTCGAATTCATCTGAAAGTTTTACATAAGTTGTCGGGTCTCCCCTGTCGGGCTCAGTATGATAAGCAACCCACCTGCCATTATCCGAGATTTCCGATGATTTTATAACTTGGAATTTCATGGCATCATCCAAAGTAAACACTTTGTTGCCGGATGTTGCATTGGAAAATAATAAAACCAATTGTAAAATAATTAGTATCGTAAAAACAGGTTTTTTTATTAAAAACATTATTAATCTCTTAATCATTGTAATATTAATATTAGTGATACAAAAAAGTAATTTTAAATATATTAATCCGAAAATACATATTTCAGACTTTTAAAGATAAGAAAAATTGAAAAAATAATGATTATTATTCCCCAAAACCAATAAGGTAATAATAAAGCATTTTCCATTACACCGGTATCAGATAAATACTGATTGCCACCTATATTTGAACCTTTAGAAAACAAGTAACCTATATTCATATATACAGATAAACATGCTTGAACTCCAAGTAACTGTAAAGTTAATAATCTCCATTTGGTATCAGTTTTAAAAGATATATATAAAATAATAACTGCAAATAAAGTGATTACCAGAATACCAAATATGGAACGAACATAAAAAACAACTGACAATAATAAAATTAAACCTAAGGCTGGGAGTAAGAAAAGGGATATCTTTTCTTTTTTAGTTGATGCAATTATTAATGCTCCTGCGATTGTCGGACCAAAGGGACCTCCGGCAGCAACAAAAGCCCTTCCGATATTCCCAAAAAACAAAGAACCGCTATGTACTGCCAAACCTGAACCATTTGAATATATGTCAATATAATGAAAATCTCCACCAAAAATAACTACTGTAATTCCATGACCCATTTCATGAAACCATGTACTTAGAATTGTAAATGGATATAAAATATAAAAGCCACCCGGAATCTGCCAAATAAGTATACTTATAATACCAAAAACAGCTAAAATAAATAAGTTTTTAGTCCTATCCTCCATTACTCCTCTTTCTTGCAATCATTTCCAAAACCCATGCATCACCTTCATGATAACTTCCTTCATTTAACAACACTTCTTTTTCAATAAGTGAAATAATTTCAGTACCTTTAAAATCGTCTGCCAGTTCATCCATTGAATATAGTAATTCAATATCTTTTGGTCCACCGGAATTATAATCAATCTGCTTTTTAGAAAATGCCTGAATAATTATTTTACCTCCGGGAATAACCGATTCAATTATTTTTCCATGCACCTTCAGTCTAAGATTTGGTTGAAGATGAGAAAAAATAAGAGCAGAACTGTCATAAAAGGCAGGTTTGACTCTCATATCTTCGTATGTTGATAAATCATAAATAATGTTTACATTATTCTTTTTAGCCAAATGCAAAGCTTTTTCACGTGCTATAATGCTAAAATCAAATGCGAAACACTCCCAACCCTTTTGAGCGGCATAAACCGAATTACGACCTTCCCCTTCAGCAGGAAGTAAAATCTTGCCGGGTTTTTCATTATCAATAAAATTTTTAAAAAAACTATTCGGTTTTTCACCGTAGATATAATCCGATGATTTATATCTCTCATTCCAAATTTCATAACCAAGTTTCATAATCAGGCAATATCAAAATAAATTTCGTTTTTCTTATAAATGTTAATAAACTCTTTTCGGATGATATTATTTTCAGGTTTTCTTAAATGAGAATCGTTTTCAATAATGGAATAAGCTATTTTCCGAGCTTCTGAAATTAAATCTCCGTCGTTCACCAAATCCACAAAATTAAAAGTAGGCAATCCGGATTGCCTTGTACCAAGGAAATCTCCGGGACCTCTTAACTTCAAATCTACTTCAGAAATTTTGAAACCGTCACTTGTTTCTTCCATAGTTTTCAACCTGACAATCACTGCTTTTCTTTCATTTTCAATGTCATCTTTTCTTTTCATTGCATATATAAAATTATCCTTTGTACTTAAAAAGCAATAAGATTGTTCTGCTCCCCTTCCTACTCTTCCACGCAATTGATGAAGTTGAGAAAGACCAAATCTCTCGGCATTTTCAATCAACATAACTGTAGCATTAGGAATATCTATACCAACTTCTACAACTGTTGTTGCCACGAGTATATCAAACTCTTTATTTAAAAATGCTTTCATAGCATCTTCTTTTTCGTACCAAAACATTTGACCATGAAGAAGTCCGCACTTGAGTTCAGGAAATATTTCAGTTCGTATTTTCTCATATTGTACAGTTGCGGCTTTTAGCTCAAGCTTCTCGGATTTTTCTACCAAAGGATAAACGATAAATGCTTGGGAGCCATTTTTTGCCTGTTCCTTTATAAAATTGTAAACTTCATCTATCCTGCTTTCAAATACAACTTTTGTTTTTACCGGTTTTCTGTTTTTTGGCATTTCACGAATAATCGAAACATCAAGGTCACCATAGAGTGTTAATGATAACGTTCTTGGGATTGGAGTAGCAGACATAACTAATATATGGGGTGATATATCCTCATCTCTGAAAGAATTTTTCGCTAAGGATTTAAGATTTGCTCTTTGAGCTACTCCGAATCTGTGTTGCTCGTCAATTATAACAAAACCAAGATTATTAAAAACAACCTTA
>CAZEHW010000241.1:0-5013 GCA_964511865.1 uncultured Hyphomicrobiales bacterium
CTGCTGTTCTTCATCTTGCCTCTACATTTAATCATCTGCCTATTTTAAATTATCTCTTCGATAATTATTCCTTTAATATTGATTCAAGAGGCCAATTAAAAGAAACTGCTCTTATATTGGCAGCAGCCAATGGACATATAGAAGTTACCAAATTTTTGTTAAACAAAGGTGCCAGCCTTGAACTTCGCCAACTTGATGGTAAAAATGCCCTGATACGCGCCATTGAAGGTTCTCACACGATCGTAGTTGACTTCCTGTTGGAAAAAGGTGCCAATCCCAATGCCACAGACAAAGTTTCCTTGGGCTCAGTTTTTGAGCATTTCGGAACTGCATTAATGTACGCAGCCAAAGGAGGAAACAAAGATATCGTGCAACAGTTGATCATATACAAAGCAGAAATTAACAGCCGAAATGATGATGGGAATACTCCCTTGCTGTTAGCGATTAACTTTAATCATTTTGATGTGGCTGAAATACTGATCAGGCATGGTGCCGATCCCAATATCAAAAATAAACTGAGCTTTACAGCGCTGATGATGGTGTGCTCAAAAGGAAACCTGAAAATTGCTCAAATGCTTATTGATAAAGAAGCCATGATTAACGTAGTACACAGGGAAAAAGTATTTACCGCACTTGACCTAGCCTATTCCGGCATGTATATTAGTAAAGAACTTAAAGATAAAGAAGAGGTTAATAAATATAAAGAGCTGATCAAATATCTGGAGGCTAAAGGAGCAAAAACAGGACGTGAGATTTTGAAAAAATAAGTCACCTGAAGATATAACATGATGAGAGTAACTAAGTATTTTATATTGATCATTCTCATTTCCTTTTATTTTACACAGATTTCATGTGATGCAAATAGAAAAATACAACAAGGGTTACATAATCCAAAGGCAATTAAAGAACTAAACCTAAGTTATGGGAATCTTGAAGCTTTACCTACTCAAATATCTGCCTTTTCCAACTTGCACACGTTGATACTGTTTAAAAACAAACTGACTTATCTCCCCGCAGAAATCGGTTCATTGCACAATCTCAGAAAATTGATTCTAAGTAGCAACAGGCTTGACAGTCTGCCACCTGAAATTGGAAGTCTTGAAAAACTACTCGAACTTAGTCTCAAACATAATCAACTCACTAATATTCCTATTGAAATTGGCTATCTTCATAGTCTTCAAAGTCTTGATTTAGAAAACAATAAATTAACCTATATACCATCAGAAATTGGAATGCTCACAAATTTAGAATATCTTTCCTTAACAAACAATCTGCTCACCCAACTACCATCGTCAATTGGAAATCTCAAAAAGCTCCAAATACTGATTATAGGGAAAAACAGTCTCCCTGAACTGCCGGAAGATATTTTAAAACTGGAGAACCTGATACAATTAAACCTGACGCATTGTGGCATTTTGCATGTTCCTGATTTTATTGGCAGGCTAAGAAACTTGGAGTATCTGTATGTTGATGAATATACAATTGTCCCTTTCGGACTTCGTTCATTAAATTCAAATCTAAAGGTGATTATTGAAAAATAATGTAATCAATCATTCAGGTTAAGATAAGAAAAGTCATCGGGAAAGTTATGCTATAACTGAATAATCAAAACGACTCGCTCGTTATTGCGAATTACATCAACCGTTATGATTTGTCCTTTTTGCAATTGCTTCATCCTGTTCATGTAATCATAAATAGTCCTAACTTCCAGGCCTTCAATGGCCACGATCACATCTCCACCCATCATACCACCATGAAAAGCAGGAGCACCAGATCTTACTGACTCGACCCGCATACCTTTATTATCATTCGAAGTAAAATCAGGTAATACACCCATTGTAACACTATATCCACGTGTTGTAGCATCTTCTGTAGTTTGAACCTTAATAAATACAGGCGGTTCGGGAACATTGGCTATTTTACGAATCATATCCAGGGACAAATCAACAACCATTTGAATACCCTGATAGTTAATCTTTTCAGCCATATCCATTGGTGTATGATAATCAACATGAGCCCCTGTGGAAATAAACAGTACAGGTACATCTTTACTATAAAAAGTAGCATGATCGCTTGCACCATAACCTGATTCAGAAAACCTCAGATTAAAATCATAGGGGGCTGCTATTTCGAATATAAAACTATCTCCATCTTTGAATGTACCTGTTCCTGCCACTGTAAGAAACATATTTTCTCTTCTCAGTCGGCCTATCATATCATAGTTGATCATCATTTTTATTTTTTCCAAAGAAACTACAGGATGATCTGCAAAATATTTTGATCCAAGCAAACCTATTTCTTCAGCGCCAAAGGCAACTACGATTATGCTACGCTTGAGCTTCTTTCGCTCCTTATTTAAAATACGCGACATTTCAATGATACCTGCCACACCCGAGGCATTATCATCGGCACCGGGGTGCAATGCCATAGAATCTGTCATACGTGAACCGGAACCTTTACCTCCCATCCCTAAATGATCATAATGTGCACCAATTATAATATATTCGTTTTTTAGTGCAGGATCACTACCTTCAATCATACCAATTATATTTTGTGTCTTTTTTCTGACAAATATCACATCACTTTCACCGTTTATTTGCATAGGAATATGAAAAGAAATGGGTGTTTTTTGAGTTTTTATCTTTTGTTCCAGTTCCTCAACCGAGGTTTTACCAGAAAGCAGAATCTGATCAGCCAGTTTTCGTGTAATCTGAAATACAGGTAATGATGCCTGAACTAAAATCCTTTCATAATATATATCATCAAGAACATCCTCTTTAGAAGAGGAAGGGGGATTCACAACCAACAATCCGGCTGCTTTCATATCGCTTGCCTTAAGTACTTTTGATCGCAATTCAGAATGATCACTGAAATACTTACTATACATTCGTATACCGGGTTCACCATTGAAGATCAGCACCCATTTTCCTTCGACATCAATCCCCTGATAATCATCCCATTGAAATGAATCATTCTTAATCTGAAATCCATAACCTCCAAACACTACATCTGCAGTTAATGAAGTATTTGCCGAAAAGGAATAAGGTCTGAAATCCACATCAACTTTTGCCTGATAATTCTCAAAAATTAGAGAATTTTTATCACCTGCCAACACTTCCGTCACTACCTCAAAATACTGATAACCATTATCTGCCAATAACTTCAATTTATTTTCATAAAACTGACTCCTAATATAATCTGCAGCAAGGCTATCACCTTCCGAACCTGCCTTGCGACCTCCTAACTGATCAGAAGACAAATATTCAACATGCGTTTTGAGTCTGCCGAGGTCAATACTATTTACAAGTGAAAATCCGGTAAAGAAAAGTAGCAAAAAAAATAACAAGTATCTCCTTCTGTTCATTTCAAATTAAATTAAAGCTTGCAATACGTGCAAAAAACAAGCCTGCATCCAGAAAGAAAGAATACTAATTATTGCGGATAAGAATTTTTATTTTGTTCAGAATTGTCTTTTTGTTTACAATTCCCTGATACATGTCCACTACCCTTCCATTGTGAAAGATGATATATGCAGGAGCATTATGCAGACCAAATTCTACAGCAATTTCTTTATACTTGTCAAAATCAAGACGAAACGATTTTATTTCATTCTCGAATTTTTCTCTGATTTCCTTGAATACAGGATTCATAATATGACTCGCTCCCGACCATTTCGCATAGAATTCAATCAGGATAAGTCCTTTTTCGTTTAGCATCTCTCTTGTAAACTCTACCTGTGGAGTGCCGGTTAATAAAGCTTCAAAATACATAGTTATAACTTTTGGAATTTTGTCAAAAATATAGTGTTGTAGTATTGTCAAAGAGCGTACCGATATTTAACATTAATTTTACCTAAATATAATACCCTGGTAATCTTTTATTTAAACATTAAACATTCAAACTCATCACATGGAAGAACTGATGCTTTTCTCCAAAATATCGTAGAAGCTCCAAAATTTAGTATTATTTTGGACGAACAATGCCCAACTTTTTCATCCTGGCTTCAAGAGTAGTTGGTTTAATATTCAGAATTCCTGCAGCACCATTTTCCCCTCTGATTTTATAATTTGTTTTTTTCAGTACTTGAATAATATGGTTTCTTTCAGACTCGTCAAGACTAAGCAGTTCATTTGCTGAACCCAGATTATTCGTTTCCAGATAAGCGTCACTGATATCAAGTCTTCCTGATTTTGATGTGATCATATATCTTTCAATCAAATTTTCAAGTTCACGGATATTTCCCGGCCAATCATATTTCTGTAAAGCTGCAAGGGTTTTATTTGAAACAGAATCAATATTCTTTCCTATACGTGACGATAGCTTAATAATAAAGTAATTAACCAATAAGGGGATATCTTCCTTACGTTGACGCAAAGGAGGAATCTCAACCGGGAATACATTTAGTCGGTAATACAGATCAGAACGAAAGCTATTCTTTTTCACTTCCTCCGACAACACCCTGTTGGTGGCTGCAATAACGCGAACATCTACCTTAATAGTGCGTGGGTTACCCAAACGTTCAAATTCACCATCCTGCAGTACCCTAAGCAATTTCGATTGTATTTCCAAGGGAATCTCACCAATCTCATCCAAAAAGATCGTTCCTTTATCTGCAAGTTCAAACCTTCCAATCTTCCTTTGCAATGCCCCTGTGAATGCTCCCCGTTCGTAACCAAAAAGTTCGCTTTCTATAAGCGTAGAGGGTAAGGCTGCACAGTTTACTTTTACCAAGGGACGATGACTCCTTTTACTTATGTTGTGTATCGCCCGGGCAAGTAATTCTTTTCCCGTACCTGTTTCTCCGGTTATCAACACTGTTGCATTGGTAGCAGCCACTTTCTCAACATTGGCAAGAATTTTTTTCATCAAACTGTTCTGTGTAATGATCTCATCAAAATTATGATCTAATTTAATCTCATCCTGCAAATAAATATTCTCTGCCTGAAGCCTGTTTTTCAATTGTTCTATTTCATTCATTGCATTTTTTAATCTGGCTTCACTTCTTTTTCTTTC
>CAZEHW010000242.1:0-4996 GCA_964511865.1 uncultured Hyphomicrobiales bacterium
AAATTAGCCGAACAGTGTTTACGAATCGCTCAGAGACAAATGCTTCATGCAAAAATTTTGGGGTTTACTCACCCAATCAGTTCCGAAAGAATGAAATTTGAATCTGAATTACCTGAAGATTTCATGGAAGTTCTAAAAATTTTGAAAAAAACATTGAATTAAAAAAGAGGGAATAATGCTTGAAAAAAGAGCTTTAACAGAAACAACACTTGATGAGATTATCTCTAAAAGGTGGAGTTGCAGGGCTTTTGACACAAATAAAAAAGTCAGTAGAGAACAAATTATTTCACTATGTGAAGCAGGCAGATGGGCACCTTCATGTTTTGGCGATGAGCCATGGAGATTCATTGTATTTGACAAAAATTCAGATGAAACTGCTTATTATAAAGCTTTGAATTGTCTTGGAGAATGGAATCAAAGATGGGCAAAAAATGCTCCGGTGTTTATATTTTCATTTGCAGATACGAAATTTCGTAAGACAGGAAAGCCTAACCGTTGGGCACAATATGACACAGGTGCGGCATCAGAAAATATTTGTCTTCAGGCAGTTTCTCTGGGATTAATGGCTCATCAGATGGGTGGTTTTGACGAAGAAAAAGTAATGAAAGAATTTAACATCCCTGAAAGTTTTATTCCAATGTCAGTTATAGCTGTTGGATATCAGGCAGAACCTGAAATTCTTGAGGAAGAATTCAAAACTCTTGAAATTAAGGAAAGATTCAGAAGACCTATCGGAGATACGTTTTTCTTTTCGGAATTTGGAAACAAAATAAAAAAATAATTTGTAATATCCTTTTTTTTTGTAATTTATATATGATTACATGAGGTAAACTATATATTATTAAAGGAGAGGATTATGAAAATGTTTAAGATTCTCGTGTCAATATTTTTTATTGTACAGTTTGCCTTTGCTGGTAACAACAAACCTATTTTTCAAAACACACCTGAAAACATTGATTTCCTGAGATATTTTTTTATATCAAATTTATATGATTCAGCAAAAGTTATTTATAAATTTGGTGAAGTTAAGTTAATCAGTGGAGATAATACCGAATTGATAAATCTTACCCACAGTTTAGATACGGTCGAAGGGAAAAGCAGATTTGGTACAAGCGAACAAGGAGTGAGTTACGATTTACAATCATTAGCGAGAACTGAGAATTTCCAGTTACCTAATACAGGATTTTCAAAAATTACTTTTTTCAGAGATATAAATGAATCTGGTAATCCGGGAAAACCTAATAAATACTGCCATGGTTACGGTGATGGTAAGTGGGATATAGCTGATACCACAGAGTTTGTGCTGCAACTGGTCAATGCAAACTATGATGTGGTTATGGCTGTATTAGACAGTGTCGTTTCGATGCCAAACAGCGACCCACATGCAGACTCTCTTTTTGGAACAAACCCTAATTTTGTTTTTCAAGATTGGATAGTGCCGACATTTCTTTTTGACAGTACGGTTTATTTACGGGTTTCTCCAAGAAGGTATGGTCATTCACCACTCGGTTTGATTATTAAGGAAAATGATTTTTGGGTTAATTATGGGAGTCTAATGGATCAAAATGGTGCTAGTTTGGGTATGGAAAATTATGATACTATTGATTCATTGTGTTGGATTGAACTAAAAATTTATTTAGACAGTGTATTTTTAGCTACAGGAGAACTTCCAATATACAACTATCATGTTCCTTATGCTCATTTTAATGAATACAAACAATTATATATTTCAGATTATGATATTAGGGTAATAAATGATGATACCATTTATTATAAACGGCGATATTATTCAAATTTCTGTAATGAAAATAAGATTACTAGCAATGGTATAGATGATATGCCTTACGAAGAGAATCTTAGAATTGAAAAAATATCATTAGAAAGAGATACACTTTTTGTTGAAATTAATTCAACACTCATGACAAGAGCAAAAATCAAACTCCATAGTAACAATAATAAAGAATTTGTTGAGGTATGGAAAGGTGCAATTATTATAGGAGAAAACAAGATAAAAACAAGTATTGCGAATCTACCAACTGGTTATTATTCAGTAACTTTTGAAGACACAAATAATAATAGAATTTATAGTTCGTGCAAAACATTTTTTGTCAAATAAACCACTGATAGATGTCATTGAGGATGAATCGCAGTGGAGTGAAGAATCCAGAAACAGTATGAAACTTGATTCTTCACTACATTCGGAATGATAAATTTTAATTTCCATAATTTTCATAAATAAAAAAAAATGGCTGCTTTCAGGCAGCCATTTATTATACAAATCAATCCGTAATTACGGTATTTCTTATTTTCTTTGTTGTGTACAGTCAATTTCAGGTAATCTGGAAATCCACTCGTTCCATTTTACAAGTTGTTCCTCTGTTAAAACTCCACCGATGTTTTCTAAAAGAATTCTTCTACATTCTTTCATAGCTTCGCAAGCATCCAATCTGGCAGTGTTTTCCTGCATAAGCTGACGTGCTTCCTCAGCTAAAAGTTTCAACTGTTCTGTGGCTTCTTCTCTAGTAATATCACCATTTTTGTATGCTTCGTAAATTAAACGTCTGCGCTCGTTGATAGGAGCTAAAAGGTCTCTTTCAGTTTCTCTTAAGTCCATCATAGCTTCTTTGTGGCAAAGGCGGAAATCAAACATAAATCCTTTGATGAGTTCTTTTTGAGCATCATCGAGTTGCAATGAACGAAGTATTCTTGCCATAGGCATAAATTTTCTTCTTTCCTGAAACATTTTTGAATTATACATTCCCGTGTTATCGCAAAAGCGGACATCCTGGTCAGCAGATACTAAATCAAAAGGTCTGTCTAATGTTCCTTCGATTATATCAGCGGCTGAATTGTCTGGTTCGGGTATTTGCCATTCGGGTGAATCATACATACTCCAACTGCTGTCAGTAGGGCTATCACTCTTGTTACAAGAACTGATGCCAAGCATTAACACTAACGTTAATGTTGCAAGTATAAGTGTTTTGTAGCTTCTCATATCGTATCTCCAAAATTTATAATAAATATTTCCAATAATTTTCTTCTTATATCTCTTTGACTTTTTAAATCCCAAAAAAGTTTAATCAAACTTAAACTTTTTTTTTTACTTTTTCTCTTTTTACATCAAATAACTATTTATAATAACACAAAATTAGCAAAAAGGTTGCAAAAATAGTAAAAATAAATATTTTTATGATAATTTTAGGTATTTTATGAATGAAATAAGAAGGGAAATATTACGTTTTAATTACATTGTATTTTATAAGGAATAAATTAATTAAAAAATTAGTGGAAGTATGAAAATAACATTACCAAATGGGGATATACGAGAGTATAAGGAGGGAAGAAGAGGAATTGAAATCGCTATGTCAATATCTGAGGGATTGGCAAGAGCGGCTTTAGGAATTTTTGTTAATGGGGAAAAATATGATTTGTCAACTCCAATAGAGCAAGATGCAGAGATTAGAATTGTAACTTTTGATGATGCAGAAGGGAAGGAAATATATTGGCACTCAACGGCACATTTGATGGCTGAAGCGATAGAGGGATTGTATCCGGGAGTTAAGTTCGGAATAGGTCCTGCAATTGAGAAGGGATTTTATTACGATGTGGATTTGCCCGAAGGTAAAACTATAACTTTAGATGACTTAGCAAATATTGAAGCTAAGATGACAGAATTGACAAAATCAAATTCTCATTACAATAGATTGGAGATTTCATGGGAAGATGCTGTTGAGTATTTCAAGAAGGTTGGTGATGAATATAAACTTGAACTTTTAGAGGGATTGAAGGATGCCGTTGCAGGGGGAGATGAAAAAATAACATTTTATAAGCAAGGGAATTTTACGGATTTGTGCAGGGGAACACATGTACCTGAAACGGGAAGAATAAAGAACATTAAGTTGCTAAGTGTTGCAGGAGCATATTGGAGGGGAGATTCGAAGCGGAAGATGATGACGAGAATATACGGAATATCATTTCCTAAGAAGAAGATGCTTGATGATTATTTGACATTCCTTGAAGAAGCTAAAAAACGGGACCACAGGAAATTGGGGAAGGAACTTGAGTTGTTTATGATAAGTCCGGAGATAGGCGGAGGACTTCCGGTGTGGCTACCGAAAGGAGCAATAATAAGAAGAAAGCTTGAAACATTTATAAAAGATGAGTTGTTAAGGAGAGGTTATGAGGAAGTGATAACACCGCATATAGGGAATTTGAATTTATATAAAACATCGGGACATTATCCATACTATTCGGATTCACAGTTTGCACCAATAAAAGTAGAAGAGGAAGAATACTTACTGAAGCCGATGAATTGTCCACATCATCATCAGATATATGCATTAAAACCACGGTCGTACAAGGATTTGCCAATAAGGTTAGCAGAATTCGGGACGGTTTACAGGTATGAGCAGTCGGGAGAGTTGAGCGGATTGACCAGAGTAAGAGGATTCACGCAGGATGATGCACATATCTACTGCATGCATGAACAGTTAAAAGATGAGCTTAAAAATGCAATTGAATTAACGCAGTTAGTTTTTAAAACATTTAACATGGATGTAGTAACACGATTATCATTCAGAGACGATGATGCATCTAAATATGCAGGTGATTTGTCAATGTGGGAGCAGGCAGAAAGAGAAATCAAAGAAGTCGCCGAAGAAATGAATTTAGAATATCATATAGCTTTGGGAGAAGCATCATTTTACGGACCAAAGGTAGACTTTATTGTAACAGACGCATTGGGAAGAAAATGGCAGTTAGGAACAGTACAGGTTGATTATGTGATGCCAGAACGGTTCAATCTGGAATATATCGGTTCAGATAATACAACGCACAGACCGGTGATAATTCACAGAGCACCGTTTGGATCATTTGAGAGATTTATATCAATATTAATTGAACATTATGCAGGAAATTTTCCATTTTGGTTATCACCGGTGCAAATCAGTATTTTACCAATTGGGCAGGACCAGCAAGAATATGCACAATCAATTTA
>CAZEHW010000243.1:0-4973 GCA_964511865.1 uncultured Hyphomicrobiales bacterium
AAATCGATTTCGAAATTTGTATAATTTATACCATTAATTATTTGAGTATTTAAAAGTTCTTTAAGAATAATTTCTGGTTTTTCCTCATGAATAAAGTTATTTAATTTTTTAAGATCCTTAGATGAAGTGTTTGGCTTAAAATATTTATTTTTATTATTCAATTTTAATAGAGATAAAATTTTCAATCCTAAAGAATCTTCCTTCTTGCTTGAATTTATAGAGTTATCAATTACTATAGATAAGTCAAATAATAGATTAATTAATATTTGGCAACTGATTGTATTTTTCCTTAAGTCAGAGCTAATTAAGTCATACCTGATTAACCTAGAAATCAAATAATTGAATAGATATGTAATATCAACGTCAATGTTCTTAAGATAATCCTGAATAATATTTATATTTAATTTCTTATTATATTGGTCATTAAAAGATTTTATCTGAGTGTTAATATATTTTTTCATTCTCTGTAATATTCCATATAAATATTGACTGCTGTCAAGATCCAAAGTGATAAATCTATAAGCAGGTGCATCTTTAGGTGTAATGTGGTATTCTTTATCCATTTCATAAGCCATATGAATTAATGAATAACCAAGGTCGAAATCGAAAAATCTAATACAATGACTACCCCAGAAATAATATAATGTATTTTTTATACAAATATTTTTTGTGGATTTCTCCCATTCGATACAAGTATTAAATAAATCATTCCAAAATTTTAAACATACAACATTATCAAAATGTTGTGTACATATTTGATTACAATTAGTGAAAAATTTATCAAACAAATCTCCTTTGTTTTGATTATTAAAGATAATGTCGAAAAATTTTACCATTTCAATCTTAAAGGATTCAATGGATTGTTCGTAATTATCTAAAAAATTTTTCTCTAATTTTATAAATTCATAGTTTAGATTATTACCCAAATCATTAATTACTAGTTTGTTTGCTCTCATTTTTATTTTGTTAATATTTTATAATTATTTCCGTCATATTATAGTAAAATATTTGGTGCTTTGTATTCGTTATTGAATTATATTTGTATTGAAAAATTTAACATCCCTCGGGATAGTATCCCGAGCCCGACGTCCTGATTTAATCAGGACGTTTCTTTTTCATAATCAACTCTTCCAGTACTGCCTATCCAAACTTCTGTACTGTATCGCTTCGCTTATGTGCTCGGATCTAATTTCTTCCGTGCCGGATAAATCAGCTATGGTTCTTGCTACTTTTTGGATGCGGTCGTAAGCACGGGCTGAAAGTCCCAACTTGTTCATTGCCATTTCTAATAACGCCTTTGATGCAGAATCCAAAATGCAATACTTGCGAATGTCTTTTGAACCCATGTCTGCATTCTTGAAAACTTTTTTGCTCTTTTGGTATCTTTCGGCTTGTATTTTTCTCGCCTCTAAAACTCTCTGTCGGACTACTTCGGAACTCTCTCCTGTTCGCTCCGAACTTAATTCCTGATATGGAATAGAAGGTACTTCAACTTGTATATCAATTCTGTCAAGAAGCGGTCCTGAGATTTTACCTAAATACTTTTGTATTATTGGAGGAGAGCAAGTGCAATTCTTTTTTGGATTGCCGAAATTACCGCATGGACAAGGATTCATTGAGCAGACCAACATGAAATTTGCAGGATACTCAACTATAACTCTTGTCCTTGAAATTGTAATAGTTTTTTCTTCGAGTGGCTGACGCAATACTTCAAGTACGTTCCTTGCAAATTCGGGTAATTCGTCTAAAAACAATACGCCATGATGAGCAAGTGAAATTTCCCCCGGGCGTATCTTTGACATACCACCACCAACTAATGCCGCATCGGATATAGTGTGATGAGGAGAACGGAATGGTCTTACAGTCAATAATGCTTCGTTAATATTAAGCATCCCTGCAACCGAATGAATCTTCGTTGTTTCGAGTGATTCAGCTACAGACAAAGGTGGTAAAATTGAAGGAATACGTTTTGCAAGCATTGTTTTCCCTGAGCCGGGAGGTCCGAGCATGAGCATATTGTGTCCACCTGCGGCGGCTACTTCCAAAGCACGCTTAACGTTTTCCTGACCTCTGACGTCAGACATGTTGAACTGATAATTGCTTTGGCTTTCATCGAATAATTTGTTCAAGTCAACCTTTGTCGGTAAAATTTCGATTGTTCCATTCAAATAATTCACTGCTTCGGACAATGTTTCCACGGCAATAACCTCAATGTCTTCTACCAAAGCGGCTTCTTCAGCATTTTGCTTTGGCAGGATTATTTTTTGAAAA
Organism: uncultured Hyphomicrobiales bacterium; assembly: GCA_964511865.1. Taxonomy (GTDB): domain Bacteria; phylum Bacteroidota; class Ignavibacteria; order Kapaibacteriales; family UBA2268; genus ChocPot-Mid. Next base: position 2,272 of record CAZEHW010000243.1, read on the forward strand.
CCCTTGTCTCTTGCTTCTATGGCAATTGACAAAGCACCGTGAATATTCCGCAAACTGCCTTCGAGTGATAGCTCACCTAAAGCAATGATTTTTTTCAGTGAGTCAGGATTAATATCACCTTCTGCGGCTAAAATACCAAGGGCGATGGGAAGGTCAAAAGCACTGCCTTCCTTGCGGACATCGGCAGGTGCAAGATTGATAGTTATTCTTTTTGACGGATAATTCAGGTTTGAATTTTTGATTGCCGCAATTACTCTTTCTTTTGATTCCTTAACTGCAGAATCGGGCAGTCCGACCATGAAGAAGTTAGGGACAGCTTTTTCAATATGGGTTTCTATTTCAACAATAAATGCACTAATACCCAGCGTAGACGCTGAACAAATCAATGAATACATAAACCTCGCCTTTATCTAATTACGAATCACAAATTATGAATTACAAATTACGAAATTTTTTTACATATCCATAACTTGTAAATCAGATGAGGGATTAAAATTATGGGATAGATAATTCAGTTTCTATCTCACAAGACAGAGAGAGGGTTTTATTTTTTTTCAGTTTCATCTTTAAAAAATTTATTAAGGTCGGTAATTGCCAATTCAATGTTTGATTTAATGGCGAATGACAAACTTTCAACCATATTAGCAACACCAGCTCGATAAAATGCATCATTGTCATTCGAAGAATAAAAACCTTTAGCAAATGGTGAGTTACCTTGTGTATTATAGATTTTTTTAAAAACAGATTCATTGTTTTTTAAAACTTGGACTGTTGTTTTCAGAAAACCTGAACCAGGTAAAAATTTTTGAGTAGAACTACCGGCTGTTAAAATTTGTAATCCAAATTGATTTAAAATACAATAAGAACTACAGGAATCAACTGAATATTTGATTTCATAATTAACATCTTTACTTTCAGAAATTTGGAACTGACCGCTTCTTCCGGCTTCGGTGATAAAAGAATTATAAAGAAATTGTTTTAAACCGGGTTTTAAATTTACATTACCAACAAACATTGTATCTGATGTTCTCATATAAGTAAAAACTATCAATGGAATAAGAATGAAAGTTTCATTTGATGATGTAACTGCTTCAGGCAATCCGTTGATTAGATCAACAGTAAATCCGGCATTTATATCTAAAGTTGGATTTTTTATCTCCGAATCGAATATATAGTTTAAGTCCACCTTTTTTCTCGACATCTTCGTTTCAATCGAAGTACAGCCAATTAAAGTAATTGTTAATATCAAGAAGATAATAGTAAATAGTTGTAGTGATTTTTTCATAATTTAAAGTCCATATTTTATTAATTTTATCCTGTGATTTGTCATTTCCAGTATTTGCTTATTCTTCGGAAAATCATCTATTAATTTTTGGTATTTGTCAATTAATGCTTTAATATTAAGCCGGTTTTTTCCAATTGCAATTTCATATTCACAATCAATCATTACCAAATCCGAATATGGTTTAATAACCGGATTTTTTATTTGCATTAGTATATCATAGCATTTTTCATATTCTTTTGTAAAGAAATAATACAGACCCATCGAAAATTTCAAATAATCCGATGTATCCTTTTGTAAATCATATTTTACAAGAAAATGCTCCAAATCATCAAATTTTTTTGTGCGAATGTAATCATATGTTGAATTCAAAAGATTATTATTCATAATAGAATCATCGATTCGTATCAATCTCTGATAATTTAGTGATACCGGATTTAATGATAATTTCGAGTAGCTCGTAAAAACATATTTTGGCGGATTACATGACGCCAACAGGAATAAAAGAATAATAAAAAAGTATTTAAATCTCATTTCAATTTCAATTAATAAATGTATATATTACAAATTAAGGAAAAAATGAATATAAGTAAAAACAAAAATTAAAATTGTAATTCAGGAATGCTAATTAATCTAAGTAAATATAATATAATGATTGCTTTGATGGCTTCAAACAATAATTTAGACATCAATATTTATTTTAGGAAATTTCATAGCTGTAATCAATATATAACATGTGAAGTAAAGCAACCTGAGAAGTCTTCGTATTTGCGGATAACTGTATTGGCTTGGTTATAACTCACTATCATCAATCTTACTAATTGTCAATAAATGCTTTAAGATCCCTGTTTTTAATTCTTTATTTCCATGAATTGGTAAAGAAATTCTTAAAATCTCACCAGGTTTGGTATAGATATGATGGCTACCATTTATTCTGCTCAAAAACCAGCCATGCTTCTCCAATAATTTTGCAAACTGTTTTCCGCTTATTGGTTTCATACTGCCAATTCAAGAATCTTAGAACCGGTGGTTAAAGTAAAATCATCCAAGTCAACCGACAAGCATCCCTCAACAGCTTCATAAATATTCGGTATAAGTTCATCGTAGCTTTCTGCTTGTGTTACACATCCGGGAATAGATGGAACTTCAGCCCAAAAGCCACCTTCTTCTGCATTATGTATTATAACTTTTAATTTCATTTTATCCTCAACGATTTATTTAATTAATTAACGCTTGTATGAGTATTTTATTAAATAAAATACTTTGAACTTTTATAGCTTTCAGGTCTCTTACAAAAGTTGCTGCAAACTCGACTTCCATTATTCACCCTCGAGGACAGCCATAACTTCATCACGAGTAACTAATTCCCCGTTATCACCTTCGCGGATGGAATCGAGAAAGTAAAAATCTTCCAGAGCCG
>CAZEHW010000244.1:0-4925 GCA_964511865.1 uncultured Hyphomicrobiales bacterium
AAATTAATTCGAGAAAATATTATTTCATTCCGAAAGACAAAATAAAACCCATTGAAAAAAAATTGCGTACGGGTGATATTATTGCATTGACAACAAATATTAGTGGTATGGACTACGCACATATAGGTTTTGTGTATGTTGATGAAGAAGGCAACAGACGGCTCTTGCATGCATCCTCTGTTAAAAAAAGAGTTCATCTTGACCGAACAATCAGCGAGTATATCTCAAGAGTCAGAAAGCAAACAGGTATCACTGTCTTGAGAGTAGTTGAGTGAGTAACACAAACAGTCATCCTGAGCTTGTCGAAGGATTAATTCGACAAATTAAAAGCTTGCCCGCAAAGTTCTGGCTGATAAATCTTTTGCAGATGTTCGAGAAAATGGCTTATGTTGTTGTGCTACTGCAATTGCCGATTTATTTGGCACAAAAAGATATTGCAGGGGGGATGTATCTCGACCAATCAGCAAAGGGCTTTATATTTTTCGGATGGGCAATTGTCCAGCGCATGACACCTTTTTTCACAGGCGGATTTACAGACAGAATCGGTTATAAGAAGACACTAAAAATTTCGTTCACTATTATTATATTTTCATACTTAATTCTTGGTACAGCAACTGATTTCTGGCTTTTTCTCATTGGTATTTTAATTCTTGGAATTGGCTCGGGAATTTTTCTTCCTGCTATTCAGGCACTTGTTTCCGGAACAATGAAGAAAGAAAATGAATCAACCGGATGGGGTATTTATTTCATGTTGTTGAATCTTGGTGTTTTTCTTGCTCCACCTATTAGTAAATACCTGAAAGAAATCAACTGGCATGCTGTTTTTTACGGAAGTGCATTAATCATTGCAATTAATTCTTTGCTGTTGTATCTAATAAAATTTCCTGAAAATACGGATTCCGAACCGGAGAAAAAGAATACAAAAATTGTACTAAAAGAAATATTTTCTGACTTTTTACAACCCAAAGTTTATGTGTTTGTTTTGCTGATGTCATGTTTCGTAATTATCTATATGCAGTTTTACGAGACCTTCCCAAATTTCTTTATTGACTGGATTGACACATCGGGTTTCGTTGCATTTTTCAATCTTCCGGCTTTTATGACAACGACGAATGCTTTTGGTACAATTTATTCTTATGAGTGGATTAGGATTATTGATTCGGGATTAATAATTATTGCAGTTGTTCCCGTTTCGTGGCTCATGTCAAAGCTCTTCAGGATTAATGCATTGATGCTCGGTTGTTTCCTTGCAACATTCGGTCTACTTCTTTGCGGTTCAAGTATGTCCGGTTGGATTAGTATTGGCGGAATTATCGTTTATACATTTGGAGAATTAATCACAAATCCGAAATTCACAGAGCAGATGAACTCACTAGCACCGGAAAACAAAAAAGCACAATTCATGAGTTATCTGAATATTTCTTTTGCTCTCGGCTTAGGTGGAGGTGCAATTTTAGGCGGTTACATTTACCAGTATTTCGGTGAGAAAGCCAACCTTGCGATGACATATCTGTACGACAAATACAATTTAATCGAAGGAGTAACATTGCAAAATGCGATGCTCAAGCTTCAGGAAGTATCAGGCATGAACGCAAAACAGGCAACAGAATTGCTTTGGAATACATACCATCCTTACCAAATCTGGTATCCGTTTCTTTTGTTTGGAGCGATGGCAATTGTGGGATTGTGGTGGTATGGGAGGAAGAAATTCGGATTTTAACTTAATAACCTATCCCAACACTCCAATCGCTGATTCTATAATGGAAACAAATGAATCGGATTTTAATGAAGCGCCGCCAATCAATGCACCATTAACATCTTTGAGTGATAATATCTCTTTTGCATTTTTATCATTAACACTGCCGCCGTATTGAATAATCATATCATTTGCATTTTCTTCGAAGATTGCTCTTAATGTATTTCGTATGAATTCATGTGCTTCCTGCACCTGCTCTGTCTCCGCAGAAACGCCTGTACCAATAGCCCAAACCGGTTCGTAAGCAATTACTATATGATTACTAAATTTAGTATCAATACCGGACAAACTCTCATTTAGCTGGCGTTGGAGAACTGCCCAAGTCTTGCTTGTCTGTCTTTCTTCCAAGGTTTCTCCAATACAAACAATGGCATCAAGTCCGGAATTTAGAATAGTATTCAATTTTTCATTGATACTTTGATTAGTTTCATGGTAAAATTGTCTCCTTTCCGAATGACCGATAATGACATAATCACAGTTATAATATTTAAGCATTGAGACAGATATTTCACCTGTAAAAGCACCCGATATTTGATTTGAACAATTTTGTGCACCGAGTAAAATATCGCTATCCTTGACAACTTCCGATACAACAGGTATATTTATAAAAGGAGGACATACAAGTATTTTCAATTTATCATGTCCCATGGGTAATTTAATTAAAATTTCCTGAATAAGCTTTTTTGCCTCTTCAGCATTGGTATTCATTTTCCAATTCCCAGCAATCAACATTTTTTTCATAATCAATCCTCACTATTCACTATTCATTATTCACTATTCACTATTATTTTCCTCTTTGTGTTCCGCTTACTTTGAAAATTTTATAATTCGATAAACTTTGGTCTGATTCAAAGCCGTATCCTTGTATGGTTTCGGAAGGAGAAGTTACTTTTACATATTCGGTCGAATACAATTTTTGTGTGGTATTATCCCATTCCAAAAGGGAGGTTTCAAGTTTTGTATTCGTACTGTCCGAAATCACAATAACGTTGCCTCCTGCAAGCATATTTTTTGTTCTTTCATCAATTCTTGCACTATCTGATGTGAGGTAACTAACTTTTTTACTCGACTGTCTTTGAAAAAATTGTACGTAAACACCGCCATCGAGTATTGTCTCAAATCTTGCCTGATAAACTCTTGCCCTTTTTGCTTTCAAGATTGCCTTAGTGAAAGAAGAATCGGCAAAAAAGACTTCTGTTTCGTAACTTATTTGGTCAGGTTGAGTCTCCAAATTATGAATATCGTTTTTCATTTTTGGTACAACCTTGCCTTCGTCACATGAAATCAGTATGACTAAGGATACACATATTAATAAAATATAAAACTTCATAATCCTAAAATAAATAAGTAATTATTTACAAAAATATAAATAATTCAACAATCTTAATAGTAAATGAAAAATAAAAAAAACCTGCCTATTTAAAAGCAGGTTTTTAGACCAACAATTATGTCTTAAAACCTTGGTAATGGATTTTTAAAATCCTCTGCCACAACCTTTGCCTTGTCCTTTTCCACTACCGTCAAATTGTCCTCTTCCACCTGGAGTGTTCCCCATACGGTTTGCACAATTCTTTTTAATATCATCAATTTTAGTCTTTTGCTCATCATTTAAGACATTATATAAATCAACTTTATATGACATTGCTCTTTTTTGCATATCATTTTTAAGCTTTTGTACATTGTCTTGTTTTCCAAGTAAGGCATCTTTATTGATATTTGTCTTATCCATCTCGTTTTTCAATTCTAATGCTGAATGCTGAATTTTAGCTCTCATATCAATTTTTTCTTTTTGAAATGAGTCATCAATTGATTTGAGTTTCTTAAGTTGGTCAGAATTTAATCCCAAATCTTTTTGATTCATATCATAGAAAAAATATCCGGGAATCTTACTCATCATATTTTTCCCCATGCCACAACCTCTGCCTTGCATTGGTTGTGCAATGCTTGCTGTCAACATAGCAAATATTGCAAGTACTGTGATTAATGTTAGTTTTTTCATTTCAAGCCCCTTCTAAAAATATAAAATTACTTAATAATCATCTTTTTTGTTGATATCTGTCCATCGATTTCAACAGTATAGTAGTAAACACCGGATTTCATATTAACCGGTTGATAATCAATAATATTATCTCCTGAATTTAAATTACCTTTGAATACTTCAGCAACTTTATTTCCGCTATAATCATATAAATTTATAGTACCATATTTAGCTTCTGAAATATTGAGGTTCAATGAAGTATTTCCGTTTACAGGATTGGGGTAATTTTGTTCCAAGTCAAAATCACAACTGCCATCTCTAAGTCTTTTACCGTTTCCTTTACCGTTTTTTCCCTGTCCTTTTCCTGCACCATTTTGACCTAAACCTGCATTGTCGCATTTACCGTCACCATCTTCATCAATAAAACCTGAACCTAAACCTGTGCAATTGTCACACTTACCATCTCCGTCTGCATCGGTGAAATTATCGCAAACTCCATCTCCGTCTGCATCAATGAAACGTGTACCATTTCCCCTTTTACCGGTTCCTGCATTGTCGCATTTACCGTCACCATCTTCATCAATAAAGCCAGTTCCTGAACCTAAACCTGCACAATGGTCACACTTACCGTCTCCATCCGAGTCTACAAAATTATCGCAAATGCCATCTCCATCGGTATCAATGAAATTTACTTGTCCATGGTTTCCATTGTTATTGTTTCCTTTGCCATTTCTGCCCTGTGCATCTGCATTTGTAGTAACAAATATTAACATTGCTACTAAAGCTATCATTCCAAAAAATTTATTCATATTTCTAATTCCTTAGTATTTTTATAAAAAATTTAATTTTAAACAGACTGTTTAGGTATTTGACACAAAAAATTGAATTTGGTTTAATATTACCGGAAAGTAATATAGTGTGCTCAATTTCTATTGTCATTCCTGCGAAAGCAGGAATCTATTAAGGTATCTTATACAGCCAGACGTTTGCCCCAATCATTGGTTCAAAGTGAATCAGATTAAACTTATTTTTCATCCAATTACCGAAAGTTGAATCATATATTTTGTGACCATGAAGCACCCATATATAATCTTTATCTGGGAAATATTCATTAATGTTTAATAATTTTGATGTATCCTTTTTATATAATACATTTATATCAACTTTTCGGTTATAACCGATTTGGTTGAA
>CAZEHW010000245.1:0-4879 GCA_964511865.1 uncultured Hyphomicrobiales bacterium
CATAGGAGACCTAACTGCTCCTGCGGCATAAATACCCGTCCTTCTTGTTTCATAAGGGAAGCAAATATAATGAGAATCAGGAAATCCATAATGAAGTGTTGGTAATTCAGGTCCCTGAATATATTTCAAATTAAGAACTGGGTCTTTATTTATATCAATAAATTTTTCAATTGGTTTGTCTCCATTTTCCTCTTTCCCTTCTTCCTTTTCCTCTTCCTTTGGAGCCGCTGAAGCAACTCTTTCGGGCCCTGAAGCAGGTACCAATCCGGTTGCTAATACGACGAGGTCACTTTTAATTGAAATTTTTTCGTCGAGTAATGTATTATCAACATCAAGAGTTATAGACCAATCTTCATTTTCAGATATATTGACTATTTCACCTTTAGTCATGAATATACTGTCTTCGTTTTGAACTCTCTTATAAAACTTCTCGTAATTACCCGGAGTTCTTACATCTTTGTAGATTATATAAACGGCTGCATTCGGATATTTTTCCCTAACATACATTGCCTGTTTCAAAGAGCTCATACAACATACATTTGAACAATAAGGCAGATGCTCAGCATCCCTTGAACCTGCACATTGAATGAATGTAATGCTTTTAATATCACCGCCGTCAGATTTTCTTTTAATTCCACCATTAGAAGCTAATTCTTCAATTTCAATATTTGTAACTACATTTTTGAATTTACCATAGCCAAGATGTCCAAGTTTATTCGGGTCGTAAGGTTTCCAACCTGTCGCCTGAACAATTGTTCCAACCTGAAATGTTAATTCTTCTCCGTTGACTTTTGCCTTAACATCAAACATTCCCGGCTGTCCCGAAGTCTCTTCGATAACGCAGTTAGTCAAAACATTTATTCTTGGTATTGATTCGACTTCTGCAACCAATGCTTCACATGTATTTTCCTCCAATGCAAAGTAAGGAGCTTTTCTTGGTGTGAGTTTGTAAAGCTTTCTGTAAAATCCGCCAAGCTCCGGTGCTTTTTCGGCTAATACAACAGAATATCCTGCCTTCGCAGATGCTATAGCCGCATTCATTCCCGTTACTCCACCGCCAACAACCATCACCGTATCGTTAATATCTAAAACCACCGGCTCAGGTATCTCCACCATCTTTGCTCTTGTAATCCCCATTTTCATGTAATCCAGTGCAAGGTCGAACGTATGCTGGTCTTTTGGCTCATGAGTCCAAGCCACTCCCTCTCGAAGATTAACCCTCTCCATAATGATATTATCGAATTGAAAAATATCAGTATGGTATCTAAGCGAACTCGCACCTATCACAATTGCTTCAAGGTTTTCGTTTTTTATATCATTTCTTATATCTTCTGTAGCTTTTTTAGTGCAAAGATTTTTTACCACTTTACAAAGAACAACACTGCTGTCTTCTTTTATTTTTTCAGCTAATAAGTTACAATCAACAGCTTCGCCAATTTCATCACCTGAATATATATATACTCCAATTTTTCTTTCGTCTGCCATATTAATTGCCCTCCTTAGAGTCAATTGACTCTTTTATAATGTGAATAGCTTTCATAACTGCACCTGTAGCTTCCTGAACACAGCCTGCAACATCCTTAGGTCCTGTTGCCACTCCGCATCCGATAATTGTATCTGCCTTGTCTGTCATGATAAAACCATTTTCATCAATGATGCTTTTATCAGGAAAATTGCCATTGATTGAAGGCTGCATACCTGTAGCAAGCACAACTAAATCCACCGCTGTTTGTTTTAACTTACCTGTTAAAGTATCTTCAGCTTCAACTATCAATTCATTATTTCCTGTCTGCTTAAAGACTTTTGCAACTTTACCCCTATGCCAATGTATCTTTTCATCCTTTTTGGATTCGTTATAGAAATCTTCGAAAGCACCGGGGCTTCTAATGTCAATATAGAAGAAATATATTTCCGTATTAGGAAACTGTTCCCTTACAAATCTTGCATGCTTCATTGAAGCCAAACAGCAAATCGAAGAACAGTACTCAAGGTGTGTTTCATCTCTTGAACCGGCACACTGGACGAAAGCGACACGTTTAATCTCCTGATTTATACCCGGAATTCTTATTGCTCCACCTGTAGGTCCGCTTGGAGATGCCAATCTTTCCATTTCAACATTAGTAATTACATTTGGATAATCCTTATATCCCAAAATGTCAAGATTATTCGCATCATATGGTTTCCAACCCGTTGCATAAATCACTGCCTTTGCCTTAATCTCAATCAGTTCCGGTTTCTGTTCCATATCCAAACATTCACCACAAGCTGATTGCACCTGTTTAATTTGTTCTTCATTTAAACTATCTTTTAAGAAGACATATTTCATCGGATAGATGTTATTTGATGGAAGATGAATAGCTTTAGTCTTGTTCAATCCATAATTGAACTCATCGGAAATTTCTATAGGACAATTTTTAGAACAGTTCTCAAGTTGTTCATCACTGCAATCATCCTTAATATAAGTTGGTTTCACCTTAATCTTAGCAGTATAATTTCCTGCTTCTCCCTCAACAGACTGCACATCCGTCAGAGTATAAAGCTTCACCAAATGGTTGTCTTTCAACCTTCTCGAATTAATTTCCAATCCGCAAGTAGGCGGACACATTTTCGGGAAATACTGATTAAGTTGAGCAACCCTCCCGCCTATATAATGTCTTTTCTCGACAAGTATTACTGAATATCCGGTTTCGGCAGCTTCCAAAGCCGCAGATATCCCTGCAATACCGGCTCCAACAACCAGTAAATCAGTATATTGCGTTTCATGTTTATCCATAATGCATTCCAAAATCTTTTAAAAATCTATTTATTTGTTATTCGTTTTCAGTTTCTTGTATCCGTTATCATTAATAATAGCCAATAAACCATTAACTTTAAACATTTATTCAATTTGTCATTATATAAAGTATTAAAAAATAAAATACTTCTTAACTTATTACAAATCTTAAAATATTAATGTAATCTCAATGTTGTAATAATGGAAAATTGTTGTCGGAAATGCCTAACAATATAAACGAATTGAAAAATTTTATAATATTCTGATGTTTGAAAGAAATATTATAACAATAATTACCATAAAAAATAAAAGATTCTAATTCAAAAGATTTTGAACATAAAGTTCCTCAATTCCTATCTCATTTTCCAGGAAAGTTTTAATTTCATCTCTTTCATGTGCTTTAATGATTTTTGAAAAACCATCGATGTCCCGTGAAACAAAGCATATGTTCTCGATACCTGCATACTTGACGATTTCAGGATTATGTGTACTTAGTATAATCTGCTTGCCTGCCGATGCATCTTTCATCATATCTATTACTTTCGAAATCAGGTAGGGATGTATTCTTCGTTCAGGTTCTTCAAATATTACAATTGGTTTTTCTTCAAAATACATTGCAATTAATATTGCAAGCAAGAAGACTGTTCCATCGGACAGTAAGAAACCGGGTATTAATTTATCACTCGAATATTTTTCTTTGATAACAATTTGCAGATATTTATCCAGTAAATTTTCGACATCTATTGTTTCGACAAATGGCAGAAGATAAGTCAGCAAATTTAAAAATTTTCTTTTTTGCTGTTCATCTGATAAAATCCTTTTTAGGACCAGCGCAATATTTTCTCCGTTCTCCTCAAGGTGTGACTTCCCAGCTACTGATGTGGCTGTCTTTGGTTGTTTTGGATTAAAATCATAAATACAAATTTTAGCAAAATCCCGTTTCAGTGTTTCAACATGAGGCATAAAGTAGAGCGGTGTTTCAAGCAATAGACTTTTTTTCAGCTCACTGCTGCGAAGTAACCTTTTTTCAATTGTGAAATCCTTGAATCCAATGAAAAGCAATTCTTTCATTTCCTGCTTTGAAAAAGGATGGTTCATCTTTTTGTAAAAACTGAATGTAAATTTATCACTTTTTTTGGAAATTGTAAATTTACTTTTGAAAAGTGATTCTTTCTTTTTTCCTGTTACTTTGAATAGCTCATAAGTTTGTGTCAGTTTGTCGCTCTTTATTTTGTATTCTATGTCACTGCTGTTTACCTGTAATACAAATTTATATTCAAATTCTGTAATCCTGAATTCGTAGTCTTTTCGCCTTTTTGTTTTTGTAAATTTAAAAGCTTTGTCAGGCACAAATACAATTGAAAAACTTATTTCATCATCATTCAGATGTGAATTCAGGTTTCTGATATAACCAACGCCACCCTGCATTGAAATAGCATTGTCCAAACCTTCACTCACGATATCCCTGAAAAACTTTATTCCTTGTATGCAATTTGACTTTCCGGCAGCATTTGGTCCTATCAGAACATTGAACATATCAAAATCAATTTTTAGCTTTTTATAACTCTTGAAGTTTTTAATCTCTATTCTTTTAATTATCATTATAATCCCGAACTTAGTTTTATTATTTGATTATTATATTTGTATTGCCTTTTAATAAGTTAATATGACAAACATCAGCGCTAACCGTATATTTCTCTGACACTACTTCAGTGCTGTCTATAAATCCTTTAAACACTATATTGAAATAACCATTTTTTGCCCAATGCCTTTCACCGTCTGATACAAGCAAATAGAGTCCCTGTGTTTTTAACAAACTATCAGTAAATTCATAAATTTCTTTAAATCTTATTATCTCACCTGTTGATGTATTTTGAGTATAGTAATCATCCAGTACAACAGGATTGCCTGAGCTATCTTTAACGAGTACGTCATATGAAACCCACTCACATGTACAAACAACTCCTTCTTCCTGACAGGAAGTAAAAGTAAAAAGTATTGTTATAACAACAAATCCCGATAATATTGAAATTATTTTATTCATCACTATCATAAATTAATAATTAAGGTTGAATCAATTCTGCAAAATTGATAAATATTTATACA
>CAZEHW010000246.1:0-4869 GCA_964511865.1 uncultured Hyphomicrobiales bacterium
ATGATGCATTATATAAATATATTATAAAGCTAAAGAAGACAAGCCAAAACATTATTATCTGCGGGGATTACAATACTGCACATAAAGCAATAGACCTTGCACGACCTGACGAGAATGAAAATACTTCAGGATTTCTTCAAGTAGAAAGAGACAAATTAGATGAATTAGTGAATTTGGGTTATATTGATTGTTTTAGAAATTTTAATAAAGAAGAGGGTTATTATACTTGGTGGAGCCAAAGAGGCAGGGCAAGGGAAAATAATGTTGGTTGGCGGATAGACTATCATTTTTGCTCAAATTCTCTAAAAAATCAGCTAATTAGCTGTAAACTGATGCCAGAAATACAGGGTTCAGACCATTGTCCAGTAGTGCTGGAATTGAAAAATTAGCGATAAGTGCTTGTATTTCAATAATATAAGCTTTTTATATATAAATATACTATTATAATTAATGTTATAAAATAATAGTTTTATTATTAATTAAAATTTTATAATTTGTATGTAGAGATGAAAGGGAAAAATAAATTTTAAAATAAATGTTAATTATTATTAATTTTATTTTCATTATTAAAAAATAATTTATTATATTTGTATTAAGGATTAATACCTAAATGGTAATTAAGAGTTCTAAGAAGATAAGGTTTTTCAGTTGGCATAATTTATTTGCGACAGCTGTAGTATTTGCAGTGATAAAATTTCTACCGATAATTTTCACGATAGATTTTTTAGACCCGATACAGAATACTATAGAAGATTTTAATGCGGCTGATATTGTGTTTTCTCAATTGAGGGATTATGATGAAATTGAGAAAGATACAAATATAGTTCTTGTAAATATAGGTCCATTGAACCGAATGGGAATTGCAAATCTGGTAGAGATAGTAAATTCCTATAATCCGAGGGTAATAGGGATAGACAGTTTTTTTAGAAACCCGAAGGATAAAGACGGAGACAGTGCGCTGTCGGAAGCTTTCAGCAAGGTAAAAAATTTGGTGATCGTGAGTGAAGCGGTTCATTTGGATAATGATTTTAATTTTGATACAATGTTGTACTCAAACGAGATGTTCAGCAAGTATGCACTTAGTAGTTTTGCAAATATCATCACAGATGATAAATCAGGATTCAGGGTAGTGCGGTCGGTGTCTCCGAGTGAGTACGTTAAAGATAGTTTATGTTTGTTCTTTGCAGTAGAGGTGGCTAAGCAAGTAGTTCCTAAAAAAGTCAAGAAATTTCTTGACAGGAACAACGAATTCGAGTACGTGAACTACAAGAGAAATATTTATGATGGTAAATATAAGGCTCTTGATTATGAAGTGTTACAAGAAAACAAAGAAGACCTTAGCTTTTTAAAAGATAAAATAGTGCTTATGGGATTTTTAGGTCCTGATATTCATACAATGGTATTTGAAGATATATTCTTCACACCAATGAATGAGCACTATTTAGGTAAGGCAATTCCGGATATGTATGGAGTAATTATACATGCAAATGTAATCTCTATGATTATGGAAGAAGATTATATCAGTACAACCCAATCATGGTTGAAGATATTGATAACTTTTATAGTTATATATTTAAATATGGCTTTATTTTATTATATATCAGTCCGATTTGAGGATGTATATGAAATGGCGAATCTGTTTATTACAATGTTTGAATTATTCCTTTTGTTTTCTGTGATGATATATGTATTTCATTGGTTTAGTTTTGATATTGGATTGCGAGAGGCGACGTTATACGGGATAATTTTTTCAGCAACCGGATTTGAGTTGTATCATGGGTCTTTCAAACCTATAGTTTTGAACTTTGCATCCAAAATTTATAAGAGAACAATGCGAAGAGCGTCTGATAGGTTTGTCGGAGATTTTAAATCAGGAAAAGAAGAAAGGTCTGATTTATGAAATTCTTTAGCTGGGATAATGTTTTTTGTACAGTTATATTATTCATTGGAATGATTATTTTTCCGTTGTTATTCAAATTTCAAATGTTTGAACCAATGACTCAATCATTGACAGATTTCAGAATAACTGATATAGTTGATTCAAAGATTGTTCAAAGAGACCAATTATCAGCAGACACAAATATGGTGTTTATCAATAGTGAGATTGACAATGAAGAATTGAGTAATCTTGATTTAGCACGTGTTATTAATATCTTAAACAAGCTTAATCCAAAAGTGATAGGGATTAAAAAAGTAATTGAGCCGAGTTCAAATGCCAAATGGAACGAATTATTAAGAATGGTTCTTTCGAATACTAAAAATTTGGTGATGTCAGTCAGATTGGATGAATTTGATAAAAATACTGAAACATTTAAAAAAGTAAATGGTTCAGATAATTATTTTACTCAGAATGCTAAATTGGGATTTGAGAATTTTCTGCCGGTACGCAATGAGAAGACTTTTACAATTAGAAACTTTATGCCAAGGCAGAAAGTTAATAATAAAATGTATAATTCTTTTTCTGTTGAAATAGCAAAACTTTACAGACCTGAATCAGTAAAGGAGCTATTTAAACGAAAGCATGAAATTGAGCTAATTGATTACTTAGGTCATTATCAGTTTTATAGGGTTGAAGCAACAGATTTTCTTGAGCTTAACTTTGAACCGGGTATGATTGAAAACAAGATTGTAATAATCGGAAGAATATCAACAATGAATGAAATAGATCCTCATATGGTACTTGAGGATGTGTACTTTACACCATTGAATGACAGTTATACAGGCAAAGCATTCCCTGATATGTACGGGAGCATAGTTCATGCAAATATAATATCAATGATATTAAACGGAACTTACCTAACATCAATGCCCAGTTGGGCAATCTATTTAATTTCGATTATGTTTGTATATTTCAATATGATGATATTTACATACATAGTTGTAAGAAACAAAAAATGGTACGAGATATTCAGTTTAGCTGTATTTGTTGTAGAATCAATATTAATTTTGGCGGCTACAATTATCTGTTTCATATTCTTTAGATTTGAAATGAATCTAACAATACCGATATTTGCAATAGCATTATCGATAATAATTTACGAAATATATCATAGTTCATTAAAACCATTAACAATCAAAATATATTACAATTTTATTCATAAGGGGTACTAAAATGAAGAATTTACGAATTTCACTAATTTCCTGTCTATTAGCAATAGTATTGACAGGTTCACTATTTGCTCAAAATTATGATTTCAAAGTGATGGCGGCAAAAGGTAAAGCTACTGTCCAAAAAGAGAATTCAAAATCTTGGTCAGACATCAAGCTTGGAACACAACTTAGCGGTAAAGACATGCTTAAATTGACCGGTAATTCATACGTCAGTCTTGTACATAAATCCGGCAAGACAGTTGAATTGAAGAAGTCCGGTTCATTTTCTGTTGCTGAACTCAGCAAAACTGTTGGGGGCAACAAATCAAGCGTTTCAAAAAGATTTGCTGATTATTTGATGGATGAAATCAGCAGTTCTGATGATTTGTTAGCTGCAGGTGAGCACAGAGACAAAATGAAGACTACAGGGTCTGTTGAAAGAAGCATGAATACTCAACCTTTCGTTAATAAAGACGCACTTCAGCTTAATTCACCAAGAAAAGTAAACTTTTTAAATTCTACGTTTACTTTCCGCTGGAAAGAATTTGAACAGTCCAAGGATTATGAATTTGTTTTAGCTGACAGATTCGACAAACCAGTTGTAACCAAGATCGTTTCAGGAACAATGGTAACATTGAATGCCGATGAATTGAAATTGGACAAGGACACCTATTATTTTTGGAGTGTACGAGTCAAAGGTAAAGAAAAACAAAAATCTGACGACGCATGTTTTTTAATTCTTTCTGATGACAAAGTTAAAGCTATCAAAGATACAGTAGAACTTATCAAGAGCGAATTTGAAGATGCAAATACAGCATCAGCAAAAATAATTTTAGCAGCTTACTACGAGCAGAATCACATTGTTGATGAAGCTTTGAAAGCATATCAGGAAGCAAGAACTTTAGCACCTGATGTTGAAATATATGACAAACTTTATCAGAGATTTTTGTCAAGAACAAATATCTCAGAGAAGTAATATTTCAATAAAATGAAATTTGCTACAACACTGAATTTCCACGAAATTCAGTGTTGTAGCTTTTTTTTTATATTCTTACGATTAATCCACAGAGAATCATTCTGCCGGGATTGGGAAGTCCAATCTTAGAAACCGAGAATTCATCAAGCAGATTATTGCATCTGACATAAAATTCAGAATTAACATTTTGAATAAATAAGTTGTAGGACAGGCGAAAATTCAGTAGATAGTATGGGTCCAATTTCCTTAATTCACCATCCGGAGCGGCACCCCATTGAGTACCAATGTATTCCAACTCAATATTTGGAGTCAGCCCTAAGTCGAACTTATATCCAAGATTAAAATGACTCATAAATTCAGGTTTATATTCTAAGTGCTCTAGTTTTTCGTCATTATTTTCTCCAATTGAATACATATAGGTTAAATATCCTTCAACGAACAGAGAATTGGCAGGTGAGTACTTAAATTTGGCTTCCATTCCACTGATAGTTACGTTTGCAAAGTTGACTCTCATTTTTCTTTTAAGAGTATCTTCTTCTGCTGACAACCGAATCTGGTCAATTAAATTGTCATAAAAAGTTGCGAAGCCGGTTAATTCACAGGAGAAATCATTTTTGTTATAAATTATTCCAGCTTCGTTAATAATTCCGGATTCGGGTTTCAATTCAGGATTGACTTTGAATTTGTTTAATGCACCTGAGAAGAATTCCCGCATGGTTGGGAATCTGGTTCTTCTGCTTGTATTGATATATAAATCAATGTCTTCGTTGAGCAAATATCTCAGACCTGCAAATGCGGCATAG
>CAZEHW010000247.1:0-4799 GCA_964511865.1 uncultured Hyphomicrobiales bacterium
TTTTTGTAAATTTTTTTCTTTAAACGTAATTAAATTGAAAAAATTGTGTTTTTTTAATCATTCAAATTAATGTTCAATTATAATATCAACAAACATTATTACATTATTTCCAATCATAAAAATCCGCCTTCAGACAAAAATAACTTTGCGGTACTTCGCAAAACTTCATGTACTTTGCGTTTAAATTCTTCCGTTTTACGTTTCACTTTTTCGCTTTTTCACGAAAATTCAGACTTCTGACTTCTGACTTCAGACTTCTGTCTTCCTACTTCTGACTTCAGCTTGTTTTAAATTATTTTCCCCTCTCATTCGTTATAACTCTATTAACATTGAACTATATAATAAATAAAGGAAATACGATAATGATTAATCAGTTAATACCTATTGTTGTTGAGCAAACAAGCAGGGGCGAACGTTCCTATGACATTTATTCCCGATTGCTAAAAGAAAGAATCATTTTTATCGGTTCGCCGATTGATGATTATGTTTCAAATCTTGTGATTGCTCAATTGCTTTTCTTAGCAAGCGAGGACCCGAATAAAGATATAAACATCTATATTAATTCTCCCGGAGGAAGTGTCAGTTCAGGTTTAGCAATTTACGACACAATGCAGTTTGTGAAACCTGACATAACCACTATTTGTATGGGTATGGGTGCTTCAATGGCTCAGGTGTTATTGTGTGCAGGAGCAAAAGGTAAAAGATATGCACTTCCTAACGCAAGAATTTTGATGCATCAGCCATTAGGCGGAGCTCAGGGACAAGCAACAGATATTGAGATATATACTAAAGAAATGTTGAGAATCAGAGAAACACTATATGAAATAACGGCTAAACACTCGGGCAAACCATTGGAAGATGTAAGAAGAGATTCCGACAGAGATTTTTATATGTCCGCTCAAGAAGCTATGAATTATGGGATTATTGATAAAATTCTCGAAAGATTGCCGGAAACTGAAAACAATAAAGAATCTGAAAATAAATAAGTGAAAACAGAATGGCAAAAGATTTTAATAAGAAAATAAATTGTTCTTTTTGCGGAAGAACTGCTGAGGAAGTACAAAGCTTAATCGAAGGACCAAATCATATTTACATTTGTAATGTTTGTGTGCAGAAGTCTGAAGAGATAATAAAGCAAAATGCACTTCAAAGCATTGACTTCCAGCCTCAGAAAACGTTAGCAAAACCATCAGAGATAAAAAGACAGCTTGATGATTATGTCATTGGACAGGAACATGCAAAAAAAATTCTTTCAGTAGCTGTTTACAACCACTACAAAAGAATACAAACCGTCGAGTTAAGCAAAGAATTTCAGGATGTTGAAATCGAAAAAAGTAATATTTTAATGCTTGGTCCTACGGGAACAGGCAAGACTTTATTAGCAAAGACACTGGCAAGAATTTTGAAAGTTCCCTTTGCAATTGCTGACGCTACTACATTAACTGAAGCCGGATATGTCGGGGATGATGTTGAAAACATTCTACTCTCTTTGGTTCAAAATGCAAATTATAATATACCTCTCGCAGAAAGAGGTATTATTTATGTTGATGAAATAGATAAAATTACACGGAAAAGCGAATCGAGAAGCATTACCAGAGATGTTTCCGGTGAAGGAGTCCAGCAGGCATTACTCAAAATACTGGAAGGAACAATCGCAGGAATTCCCCCGAAAGGCGGTAGAAAGCATCCCGAACAGGAATTAATTCATATTAACACTCAAAACATTTTATTTATTTGCGGTGGTGCATTTGAAGGTCTTGAAAAAATAATAGCTCAAAGGATGAGAACCTCTACTATTGGCTTTATGTCCGAAGATATTGATTTGATTAAAGAATCGTATAAATTACTCACTAAAGCAGAACCTTCAGATTTATTAAAATATGGCTTTATTCCCGAAATAATTGGACGTCTTCCGGTTTTTGCTCCACTTGAAGAGCTGTCTGAAGAAGCCATGCTCAGTATATTAACAGAACCGAAGAATTCGATAGTCAAGCAATACCAAAAACTCTTTAAAATGGAAGATGTTACTCTTGAGTTTGAAGAAGATGCCTTAAAATCAATTGTTAAGAAAGCTAAAGAAAGAAAAACAGGCGCAAGGGCTTTAAGGTCTATTGTAGAAGAGTTTATGCTCCCTTTAATGTATGAAATACCTGATTTGCAAGACATTGATAAATGTGTCATCAATAACGATTTCATTGAAAATCGTGATACACATGTTTATTTTGAAAAATCGAAAAAGAAGGTAAAAACAGCATAAATATATTTGGTAACTTCCTTTTTTATTCATAAATTGCATATTCGTTTTGAAATAATTTTGAAAAAGTTTATTAGGATAATAAAATGTACGCAGTTGTAGAAATTGGTGGCATACAAATTGAAGCACAGAAAAATGCAACAATCAGGGTTCCATTATTAAAAGGTAATCCCGGTGATAATGTTGAATTTTCAAATATACTTATGGGTGGCGAAGAAGGCTCTGAGCAAATCGGAACTCCTTATATCGAAGGTACTGTTGGTGCTAAAATCATTGAACACGGCAAAGATGACAAAATTCTTATCTTCCACAAAAAGAGAAGAAAAGGTCACAGAAAGTTGAACGGACACAGACAGCATTTCACAAAAATTGAAATAACAGATATAACTTTCGGTAAGGCAAAGAAAACCAGAGGCAGAAAGAAAGCCGAAGTAGCCGATGCACCCGTTGTTGAAGTTGCTGAAACAAATACAGAAAATAACGAATAAAAATAAATTGTAAGGATTTAATAATGGCACATAAAAAAGGTGGCGGTTCGTCAAAAAATGGGAGAGATTCCAATTCCCAAAGACGCGGTGTAAAAATGTTCGGCGGTGAAATGGCTAAAGCCGGAAATATCATAGTTCGCCAATGCGGAACTAAGTTCCATCCAGGCAATAATGTCGGCTTAGGAACAGATTTCACAATCTTTTCGCTGATAGACGGACAGGTAAAATTTGAAAGAAAAGGTAAAGATAAAAAGCAGGTCAGTGTTTATCCTGCAAATTAATTAACTAATATTATTCATCTCTACTTGCATTATAAAAGCCGCTGACGAAGCGGCTTTTTTGTTTATATCTCAACTTGATAATCAAAAACCCGTTTTTCTGTATTAATAAAAATCCTTATGTTTGGATTTAGCATTTTGAGTTAAAATTAATTATTTTTCGGGATTGGTTTTTTGTCAAGAATAAAGTCGCTTGCTTCAGATACAATGATATACGGTGTGTTCACTATCGTGGCACGCTTTCTCACTTTTTTCCTTACTCCAATTTATTCAAATTACCTTACTATGGAGGAATTTGGAGACGTAACCTATATCTTCGTAATAATAGCAGTAGTAAATATAATTTATGGATTCGGAATGGACTCCTCTTATTTCAGGTTCTATGAAAGAGATGATGAGGAGTACTCCAACCGCGTATTTACATTGTCCTATATCTCGATTTTAATTATCAGCGGGATTTTTTCATTAACAATATTAATTTTTTCCGGCTCTATTACTCCAGCCATAACAGGATTGCCAAACGGACATAAAATCATTATGCTTGCATCACTGATTCCTTTCCTCGATGCACTGATGATAGTCCCTTTTGCATTTTTGCGAATGACACGTCAGGCAAAGAAATTCGCAATGACAAGGTTTTCACTTGTTGTTGTTGCAGTTGTGCTTAACGTAGTTTTCGTTGTTCTGCTTAGATGGGGAATTGAAGGTATCATTTGGGCACAAGTAATAGCAAATGCAATTGGAGGTTTGATTTTCCTTCAAATCATTTTTACAAAAATTAATTTTCATTTCGATTGGAAATTGCTTAAGGAAATGCTCAAATTCGGCATACCGACTATCCCTGCCATGCTTTCGGGAATGATACTTCAGGTAGGGGACAGGTGGATACTTAAACCATTGACAAATTCTGTCGAGTTTGCTTTGTATTCCTGCAATCATAAACTCGGAATACCAATGATAATGCTCGTATCGGTTTTTGAATACGCATGGAAACCTTTTTATTTAAGCCATTATAAAGACCCTGATGCTAAGCAACTTTTTGCAAGAATTTTGACTTATTTCACAATGGTAGCCGCTGTTATTTTCCTTGTAACATCAATGTTTATGGACTACCTTGTTAGAATGCCTTTTGTTGGAGGTAAGTTTATTAACCCGGAATATTGGAGCGGAATGGGAATAATACCAATCATACTTCTTGCATTTTATTTCAACGGTGTATATAATAACCTCGCATGTGGATTTCATGTCGAAAAAAAGACACAATACTTGCCTGCGGCAATAGGTATTGGAGCGGCAATAAATGTTGCAATGAATTTTACTTTAATCCCCATCATTGGGTATTGGGGTGCCGCATGGGCAACATTCGGAGCTTATTTAGTTAGTGCTGTGGCTCTTTATATTTACTCCAGAAAAATATATCCGATACAATACGAATGGTTCAGGTTACTCAAGATTATTCTCTTAACCGGAGTAATCTACGGATTAGCAATGATTGTCACATCAGATATGTCTCTTATTTATTCATTTGCAATTAGGATTTTTGGCTTAATTGAGCCACAGATATCTATGAAAATTTGTCATTTTCTGATGCTCAACTTTTACACCTAAGAAAGCAGTGAAAAAATTGGGCGTACGGTGCAAGAGTTGAACACAATTTTCAAGAAATCGACCCCTGATCCAGCCAGTAGATTAATCTGGTTAGGGCTTTGGCCTACGGCACCTTTAACTGCATAATGCTTCTTGCATTGCTATGAATACCAGGTTGCTCTCAATTAAGGA
>CAZEHW010000248.1:0-1933 GCA_964511865.1 uncultured Hyphomicrobiales bacterium
AAGAAAAATTCAATTAATCCGTGATGGCGAAACTATTCATTTAGATGCTGATGGGAATAAGATAATCAAAGACATGGCTAATAAGAAACCTATCGGTCTTAATCCAAATGATGCCAGAGTCCTGATTGGGGCTGTTCAAACTTTGAAACCTGCCGGAAAATTAGGTATGAAAGAAAATGATACTGTTATTGCTGTCAACAATCAACCTATACTCTCAGCTAAAGATTTCCAGAATATTATCGGCAGAAATAAGGAAAAGCCTGTTTTACTAACTTGGAAAAGACAAAATAATATTCGCTCCGATTCAATTGTCCCAACAAAAGATGGTATTATCGGTGTAAGTATAGCAGAAGTATATACAGGTAAGACAATACATGAAGACTACAATATATTTAGTGCTGTTTCTCTTGGTTCAAAAGAAACATACAATACCGGTGTAATGATAGTTGGTTCATTCGGACAGATGATAAGCGGAAATGTATCATTCACTCAAAATGTAGGTGGACCTATTGCGATTGCAAAAATGGCATCTCAACAGGCAGAAAAAGGTTTAAACAGTTTCCTGTATTTTCTTGCTTTAATGTCCGTTATGCTCGCTGTAGTGAATATTCTTCCATTCCCTGCTTTAGATGGTGGACATTTAGTGATAATAATTATTGAAGCAATATTCAGGAGAGAAATCCCATTGAAAGCTAAAATGGCTGTACAACAGGTAGGTATGTTCGTTCTACTCGCATTCATGTTATTTGTCATTTATCTTGATTTAATGAGATAAGAATTAGAGATAATAATGGAAATTCTTGTAACAAATGATGATGGAATTGATTCTCCGGGATTGCACAGTTTAGCAAATGCATTGAGCGAAATTGGTAATGTTAATGTTGTTGCACCTGCCAAACAGCAAAGTGCCGTCAGTCACGCTTTGACAATCGAATATCCACTACGAATATCGTCATATCATTTGAATGGTTCACGTTTTGGGACTGCTGTCTATGGTACTCCGAGCGATTGCGTTAAGCTTGCCATTGCTAATTTACTGGACAAAAAACCTGATTTAGTAGTTTCCGGTGTAAACTTTGGAAGGAATACTTCAATCAATATTATTTATTCAGGGACTATTGCCGCCGCTACAGAAGGCATGCTTGTAGGAATACCCTCGATAGCTGTTTCTGTTAATTCTCACAGCCGTAAAGCAGAAACGATTCCTTCATCTCAATATGCGGCTTTGATAGCCAAAGAAATCACTTCAAATCCTAAATTTCAGGGTTCTTTGATTAACATCAATGTTCCTGATTTGCCACAAGAAGAAATCAAAGGAATAAAAATCACACGTCCAAGTAATGCTAAGTGGAAAGACTGGTATGAAAAAAGAAAAGACCCATTCGACAGAGATTATTATTGGTTTTCAGGGGAATACATAGTAACGGAAGAAGACATGGAAACCGACGACTATGCATTAACTCAAGGATATGTATCAGTCTCACCCATCCGGTTAAAACTTACGAACCATGAATTATTTGACGAATTAAAATCGAGTACTATTTTCAAATAAAGCTGTTTTTCAAAATTGTGAAATTGTGCTTAGGTTACTTTTCTACTTTATATCAATTTTTTTACCTGATGAAGATAAACCTAAAAACAAACCAAGACCACCGTTAATATTTCCTCTGACATTAACTCCGGAAGTTCCAAAAATATCATCTCCGCCATCGCCTTCCCATCGTGTTAAGTGATAATTATAAAATGGTAAATCGAGTGATATAATATAAGCAGTATAATTTCTTAATTGCTCCTTTAAATTTGTAGTATCGTAAGGCGACATACTTAAAAATGAATGAGAAATTTTTCCATCTTCTAAAGTGTCCTGAAACCTTCTGATATCATAATTATAATATTTTTCGGTGGCTCTTTGGAAAGCAGGATTCCTGTAGAA
>CAZEHW010000248.1:1943-4761 GCA_964511865.1 uncultured Hyphomicrobiales bacterium
CTCCCATATACACTGCTCCCGGTTTTGGTTTATATACTGCATAAACCAAGTATTCCCAATATTTTTCTCCACCTCCCCAATCAATTTCAACATATTTGTAATAAAAAGAATCAATCACAACCGGTTCAGGGACTATAGTGGATGCAGATGCTTTCAAATTCTTTGATTTCACTTCCAGAAAATATTTCTTTCCAACTTCAGCAACTAAATTTTCAGTATCATATTTTTCAGAATAACTATTATATAACAGAGGATATGAAATCCCATCAGATTTTATTACAGCTTCAGCGTCCTTAATCAATGCTTTTTCGTAAGAATAGTTTTCAAGCGGAGGAAGTGTCTTGGTAATCTCAATATCTTCGATTTTTTTACCGGCTTCCAAAACACCCCTGATTACCAACGTTTCTTTGTATGGCAAATTAGGATTTTCAACAGTTTGCTCACATGATAAAAGTAAAAAGATTATCAATGCTAATAATATATTCGATTTTAAAAATATTTTTTTCATTTTTTCATTCCTTAAAATTTAAAGTTAAAGCCAAATGTTGGAATTAATGGAAATAGTGTTATCTGCTTAACAACCTTCTTAGGATTTTCCCAATTGCTATCCCAATCCTGTGTAATATACCAAGCAAATGGATTTTTTTGATTGTACGCATTATAAATATTTATTGCAAACTCAAATGGCAGTCCAAACCATTCATATTTATACATCAAATTCAAATCCAGCCGATGATATGATGGTAATCGGAATCCATTCCTATCTGTATATTGATATTTTTCATCATAATAATACCAATTACCATTGGAAGGAACTTCCGAAAAATTATATACACCTGTCGGCATTGTATATGCTTGTCCCGTACGGTAGCCCCATGATGCACCCAATTCCCAGTTTTCACTTAATTCGTAAGTTAAAGTAACTTCAATATCGTTTCTGATATCGTGTCTGGGTGAAAATGGTTTCCCTTCATTCAATTCTTCAAAATGATGTGTTACCCATGCCAAAGTATAACCAACCCAACCTGTGAAGGAACCAACTCTTTTATGAAGGAAAAATTCCATACCGTAAGCTTCTCCCCAACCGGTTGTGAATTGCTCTTGCAAAGGAACTCCAAAGTTGAAATCTGCATCATCCTTATAATCATAAATATCAGTCATTTTTTTATAATAACCCTCAAGTGTCAACTGATAATCACCTCCACCTAAAAGAGTTTCGATTCCAAAAACTCCCTGATATGCCTGAGATGGTTTAACAGTTGAAGTTGATGGAAACCACAAATCCGTCGGTAAAGTAATATCATTTCTAATTAGCAAATGTAAGAACTGATTTGTTAAAGAAGCGGCAGTGAAAACTGAAATATTATCTGTTATTGCATATTTTGCGGAAAATCTTGGCTCCAATCCTAAATAATTCCCTTCCTGAAAATAATATAAACGACCGCCAATGTTTGTTGATAACAACTCGGAAACCCTCCATTCATCCTGAACATATAACGCAGCATCCAATGCTTTTATGACTTCTTCGGGACCTTTTTGATCATTCATATCAAAGAAAATAGATTGTGCATATGATTTAAATGTATGCCACGTAGTTTCAATTCCACTTTTTATAACATGATTTTCCAAAGGAAAATATTGTGCTTCTGCTCTTAATACTAAATCTGTTATACCCGAAGTAGTTTCAAAAAGTTCGTCACCTTTTTTAGCAATGGAATCTTGTATTTGACCCTCATTGGTGATGCCAATGTTATAGTTATAATCAGAATAAATCAATGAAAAGTTAGTAAAAAGTTTTGGAGAAACTATGTGCATCCATCTAAAGTTTCCGGTTTTGTTACCCCAATTGAAATTAGCACCAAAATCATCTTCTTCAGATGCATAAAGCACATCTCTTCCAAAGTATCCACTTATGAATACTCTATCAGATTCAGATATCTTATAATTAATTTTAGCATTCAAATCATAAAAATAATATCCGGCATCAACATCCTCAGAAGCATAAAGAGTCTTGAAGAATTTATAAATCAAATAAGGGTAGAACATTCTACCTGATACCATAAAAGTAGCGTCTTCGGTAATTGGACCTTCACAAGTAAGTCTTGAGGTAAGCAAACCTATACCACCCGCACCGGAGAATTTTTCTTTAGTCCCTTCTTTCATTGATATATCAAGGATACTTGATAGTCTGCCGCCGTATTCAGCAGGATAGGCTCCTTTGATTAATCTGATATCTTTTAGTGCATCAGTGTTGAAAGTACTTAAAAAACCAAAAAAATGCCCCGGATTATAAACTGTTACTCCGTCCAAAAGATAAAGAACCTGGTCTGGAGTACCTCCACGAATATAAAGACCACTTGAAAGTTCGGATGCCTGAGTTACACCCGGTAGAAGCTGTAGTACCCTAAACAAATCCTTTTCCGCACCGAGAGATGGCATTTTGTCAACAAATGACGGAGAAATTTCAACAGAACTTATTCCTTTTGTACCGCTTGAACTCCTTTCGGCTTCGACAAT
Source organism: uncultured Hyphomicrobiales bacterium (assembly GCA_964511865.1). Lineage (GTDB taxonomy): Bacteria > Bacteroidota > Ignavibacteria > Kapaibacteriales > UBA2268 > ChocPot-Mid. The sequence goes on from CAZEHW010000248.1 coordinate 4,461, forward strand.
GACTTCCTGAGTCCTTACGTCCCTTCTGTCAACAGTAAGATTGATAAGGATATCTTTATCAGATTTGACTTCAATTGCCTGGCTAAATTTTTGGTATCCAATTCCATGTGCAACTAAAATATAATTGCCTTTGGAAACACCGGGAATTGAATAAAAACCAAATTTATTGGAATAAACCCCTCTTAGTGGTTTTGAGTCGGTAGTATCGCCGGGATAAAGAGCCACAGTGATTCCTATAGCATATTCACCAGACAGTTTTTCAGTAACAGTACCGGCAATATTCACAGTTTGTGCATTAATT
>CAZEHW010000249.1:0-4743 GCA_964511865.1 uncultured Hyphomicrobiales bacterium
TGATTCATATATTTCTAAACCAATCGATACAGCAAATTTTGCGAATCAGGTTAAAGAAATTATTGAGAATAAATAATATTAAATTTAATGTTAATCAATTGAGAAAAGAAAAATGGGAAAAGAACAATTTTCATTAGGATCATCATCTTATGAATCAGTATTAAAACAATCAACTTCAGATAAAACATCATTTCTGAATATAGCTAAAGTATATCCTGCTTATATAACATTATTAATTACCTTAGCTGTTTCATTTGGCTTATGGCAATTAGTGAAAAGTCAAGTCGAGAATGAAAATACTACTTCATTTGACAAAGCAGTTTCTTCGATTATGTACAGGTTCGAAGGTGAATATCAAAAGAATTATCAGGTACTAACATCTGTTGGTGGTTTGTATGACAACTTGGTACAGGTAGTTAGGGACTATTTTTATTTATATGCTTCCATTCCAACTAAAACACATGGGTCTCTACAAACTGTTATTTACTCGCCTCGTGTTGCAGACAGAGAACTGGATTTATTTTATTATAATATTCGGTCACAGGGATTATGGGATTATGTAATAATCCCAGGAGGAATAAGGGACACTTATTATCCTATCCAATTTATTGTTCCTTATGAGAACAGTACGCATTTAAGTGGTTTTGATTTTGGAACAAATCCAATTTTGAAAAAGGCAATAATGGATGCTATTGATTCAAAGGCAACCGTTGCCACTCCTGTCTTTGATTTTAGAAAAGATACGTCATGTTTTTTTATGATTTTACCGATTTATAAAAAAGGAGCACCTGTCTCTACTAAAGCAGAACGAGAAAAATATTATGATGGAGCTGTTATGCTCGAAATCAATTCAGACTTGTTTTTCGAGATTAGTTTGGGAGCCGGAAATCAAAGTGATAGTAGCGTTGTTTTTCAATGTTTCAATGTTGAGAATAAGGGTAAAAAAGAAATAATCTATCAATCAAAGAATGCAGATCTCCTTAAAACAGGATATGAACCTGATTTAACTGAATCACGCATTTTAATGATGGCTGATAAAATTTTTAAAGTACAATTTTCTACTATTCCGGATTTTGGTGGTTCATTCCAAAGGTATACCCCAACTTTGACACTTGTTGTATCCTTGCTTTTAAGTGGTTTGGCTTTCGCTTTTATTTTAAATGTTATTAACAGAAAACAGAGCGCTTTAAATTTGGCTGAAAGAATGACACGGTCTCAAAGACGAATTGTAGAATCTTCAAATGACATAATAGCTGTTATGGATTTGGATGGTTATTGGAAATCCATGAATCCCGCTTCTACCAAAATTTTACAGTATGAACCCGATGAACTGGTAAACCAAAAAATTGATAAACTTTTTGCAAATACTTATGAACAAAATGAATTTTACAATTTAGTTAATCAACCAACTGAAAATTTAACACAAAAAATTGATACGCAGGTAATAAGTAAATTAGGTGAGGTAAAATGGATTAGCTGGAGCTTATCAGTATCGAGAATTGAAGGTCTAATTTATACTACAGGAAGAGATGTTACATTAGAAAAATTCAAGGAAGAACAAGATAAGGTAAGAAACAAACAAGTTATGCTTGCTGAACAATTAGCCAGGGAATCTAATGAGTTTAAAACAAACTTCTTTGCCAAACTTAGCTTGCAGTTGCGTAACTCTGTTGGTGGTATTTTAGGATATCTTGATCTGATTTCCATGAAAGCTTATGAAAATGATTCTGAACACGATTCATATATTGAAGAAGCAAGTAAATCTTCAAAGGAGATTTTGTCGTTCGTTACTGTTACTTCCGATTCATGGGGTGTTTCTGATGCATCCGATGAGGATAAAGATGGTTTGAAGATTATGACAGCTGTTAAATTGGACATTCCATTCAAAGAGATAGCAGGATTTTTCCAAAAAGAACACAAAGCAAATGAAAACTTTAAGATTACAGTTGACAAAGCAATAGGTAATGCAATAGCAGTTGTTGACTACAAACGTTTGGTCAGTGCAACCGAAGATATTATAGAAGCACTTATCGAAGATGTAGAATCCGGTGAAATCAAAGTATCAGCAAAGGAACTGGATAAAGAAGATAAAACTGAGGTTAGGATTGTATGTCCTTCAAGTGACTTGGTATCTGAAATGGTTAAAATTTACACTGAAAATGCACATGATTTAATTAGTATTCTAGGTAAAGATAAACGAGATATTATTCTGAGGATAGCTTTGAGTGCATCGAAATTTAGAATGATTAACGGTATGATAAGGATTAATCCTTTAGGTGATAAGGGTAATGAAGTTATCATTGACCTTCAAAACAAAGTTCAAAAAGAACAATAATCTTCAGACAATCGCATTTAATAAAGCCGGCTATTTGCCGGCTTTATTTATTTTCCGAAGAATTTGTGAAAGATTGATTGGTCTTGCTATAATTTTTTTATTCCTGTCCAATAAAAACATTGTCGGTGTTGCAGAAACATTGTAATCTTTTATTATTGGAGAATTCCATCCTTTAAAATCACAAAAGCTTATCCAACTATATCCTCTTTCAATTATTGTTTTCTTGAATTGAAATGCGTTTGTATCAAGAGAAACACCAATCATCTCAATTTGTTTTTTTTCAATTTTACGATAAATATCCTTTAAATCCGAAAGCGTCTTATTACAGAATAAGCAATGACTTTCCCAAAATATGACCAATGTATATTCAGATTTGATAGAATATAAATTTAATTTATCTGTGATATAAAAATCAGGTGCTTTATTGCCAATAGATAGAGAAGTAATGCTACTTAATTTGGATTGTATTTCGGATGTTCGTTCCTCGTTTATACAAGACATTGCTGCAATATATTTTTCAGCAACAAAATCATATAATGTAAATATATTATAGGTTTCCAAATCATTTAATATTTTTTCAGTAGTGTATTCATAGACAGTTTCGTTGACCGATGAGTTTTTCAAAATAATATCAGCTGGTATCTTAAAGACTTCTTCCTGTTCCTCCCTGCTCAATTGCGGATTATCGAATAGTGCAAAATAATCTTCGATTTTTGACGAATATAGTGGAAAATACAAAAGAAGTGAATCGTTGAAATCAATATTATCCCAAAAATGTTCCGCCAGATATTGCTTTATTGATAATATAGTATCTGATGTTATAATAGGAATTTGCTCAAATTGTATATATTTTGAGACAATCGAGTTTGGCATCACTTGTCTTAAACTATCAATTATTTGTCGGTTGTTTTGACTTATACGCTTGATTTCAGTTTGGACTTCCGAGTAAAATTTGTTTTGAGTATTATAGAATGATAACAGATACCTCAAAGTCTTTTCTCTTATTCTTTCCCGATTTAAAAAATTATTGTACTCGAGAAATATTATATTTTCATCCGATTTTATAAATTTTAATTTTTCATTTAATTCATTATAATCAGTTGTCAGCTCAATATCTTCATAATTGAAAATTATATTTTCAATTACTTTGTCCGGACTTATCCGGATTTTATAAATTCCGGGATGACTTGATGAATCAAGTTTAAATAAAAATGAGCCGTCATTTACAACAGCAGTATCAATTAAATTATATTTTCCATAAGAATAATCATATAGATATGCTTTTTTAAAATCCTTGTAATTAGTTATGGTGCAACCCAAGGAAAATGTCTTTGCAGTTAATATTTCAAAAGTTATGTTATTTAAAATTAACGATGCTATTATTATTATAAAATATCTTATCATTTCTTATAAATTATTTGTTATCAAATTTAATTCTGCAAATTTAGTAAAAAAATGAATAAAATACGTTAAAGATGTCACAGCTACGCTGTTCAAACTCTTCTGGTTTTTGTTTTACTACAAAGTTGTCGCAGCTACGCTGCTAAAAAAATGAATTTACGAAATACTATGTCAAACTCAAATGATGAATTAAAGAATTTATAATGATGAAAAAGAATCAATATCAATACTTAATTTAATTTTTGATGATGCAAATCGTTTGTTGTATTCACTCAAAGCATAGGTTAAGTATTTTCGCAGTTCCTTGCCACTTGCATCATATTCTTTAATATTTTTTACGACAATCAATTTTCTGAATGAACCCCTTATTTTATAAATATAAGGACTGAATGGTTTATAAACATTTATTGATTGTGATTTTTTTGGAAGCAAATTATAAAATTCCTGAGATTTCTTTTCGACTAATTTTTCGTCTTTTCCTGAAAACTCGATTACACAAAAACGTGAAAATGGCGGATAATTTGCATTTTTCCGATGCTCTATTTCATGCTCAAAAAATTCATTATAATCATGTTTTACGGCTGCATTGACAGCTATATTTGAAGGATGTGATGTCTGAATAATTACTTCTCCGGGTTTAGCTTCGGTTCTACCGGCTCTGCCCGATACCTGTGTTATCAATTGAAAAGTGCGTTCGGAAGCACGAAAATCCGGTTGATACAATTGCAGGTCCGCATTAATTACTCCTACCAAAGTTACGCGTTCAAAGTCCAATCCTTTTGCTACCATCTGAGTACCGACTAAAATGTCAGTATGTCCCTGTGAAAAGTTAGTCAGAATTTCCCTGTGAGCCCCTTTGAAACCGGTTGTATCCAAATCCATTCTTTGAATAACCGGCTTAATATCTTTTTCACTAAAGTAATTAAATAAATCCTCTTCAATTCTTTGAGTTCCGAAACCGATTTCCGTTAGTTCGGGATTTCCACATGAAGGACAGGTCGCATGTG
>CAZEHW010000250.1:0-4701 GCA_964511865.1 uncultured Hyphomicrobiales bacterium
TCAACAGCAATCCTATCAGTTTTCATAAGGTCATCTGGATTGCAAGAAGTACATACCCAGCGAAAAGGTCCGAATCCGTAATCAAAGCATAAAGGACCCATAATATTTTCTACATAAGACGGATAGATAAATTTTTTACCGGAGCTATCAAAAATATCGGCATTGGCTCTTCCGGCTTCGAGCAAAAATGCATTGCCATAATCCCAAAAGAACATTCCCTGCTGAGTCAATTTATTAATAGCTGTTACCTGTCTTCTTAAAGATTCCTTAACCTTTTCTTTAAACAAGTCAGGATTTTCAATCATCATTTTTTGAGATTCTTCGAATGTTAATCCTACTGGATAATAACCACCTGCCCAAGGATTGTGCAATGATGTTTGATCAGAACCCAATTCAACTTTAACATTGTCTTTTGCGAAACGTTCCCAAAGGTCAACAATATTTCCAAGATAACCAATTGAAACAGCTTCTTTATTAGTTCGGGCTTTTTCAATTCTATTGATTAACTCATCAAGATTTTTATAATATTCGTCCAACCATCCCTGTCTATGCCTTTTCTTCAATGGTTCAGGATTAATTTCAGCTATAACACCAATAGTCCCTGCTATTACTGATGCTTTTGCCTGAGCACCTGACATACCTCCCAGACCGGATGTAACAAATAACTTTCCGGCAAGGTCTCCCCTGCTATGCAATCTTCCGGCATTGAGCAATGTTATTGTCGTACCATGAACAATTCCCTGTGGTCCAATGTACATATAAGAACCGGCAGTCATTTGTCCGTATTGTGAAACTCCAAGAGCATTGAATCTTTCCCAATCATCTTGACTTGAATAGTTTGGGATTACCATGCCATTAGTAATGACAACTCTTGGGGCATCTTTGTGTGAAGGGAATAAACCCAACGGGTGTCCGGAATACATAACAAGAGTTTGCTCATCTGTCATTTCTGCAAGATATTTCATTGTCAATCTGTATTGAGCCCAGTTTTGGAATACTGCACCATTACCTCCATAAGTAATTAGTTCATGCGGATGCTGAGCAACATTGGGATTGAGATTATTTGTAATCATTAGCATTATCGCCGCTGCATGCTTTGATTTGCATGGGTATTCGTCAATATGCCTTGCATAAATTTCGTAATCCGGTCTGAACCGGTACATGTAAATTCTACCATAGAGTTTTAGTTCCTGAGCAAATTCTTCAGCTAAAACCTTGTGGTGCTTTTTGTCGAAATACCTGAGTGCATTCTTCAATGCCAACTTTTTTTCATCGGCAGTTAATATATCTTTACGCACCGGGGCATGGCTTATACTTGTGTCATAAGCTTTAACCTGAGGCAGTTCGTCAGGAATACCTGCCAATATTTCTTTTTTAAAATCCAGCATTACAAATTTAAATTTTTATTCTTTTATATTATTAACTACACATACATCCCGTAGATGTTCCCAGCGATAGATACCAATGTCGTGACCATCTCCCCAAACAGGAAGAATAGCATAATTTCCAATAGTTCTAATCTCCAAAAGTTTATTTCTTTCTTCCTTCAGAGAATTTTCGACAAACTTAGCCAGACGGGATTTTCCTTTATCTCCTGATGTACATTGAGCACATGGACAATTATCACGTAAGACAGATAATTTTATCATTGTTTCTAAGCCATCTGTCCATGTAATCTTTAGAAAGTCCGGTTCGACTCTTTTTACAATTTTCGGTTTTATTTCCTGCATCATATTCTTATTAACAAAACATATAGATTACAAAAATACGAAAAAAAACAATAAAGTTAAAAGAATTTCATCTAAATTTGGTTTTAAAGTCAATGAAATTTTATTTGAAATTAATCCATTTTCTTTTTCCCAAAAAACCTACATAAATTTTTCAGATGTAACTACTGTAAATGCACTAAGAATTGAAATATTATTATTAATTATTGTGAACTGTGTACTGATTAATTATACTAAATTATATTTGTAATACAATTTCTATTTTCTACTTTTCTAATTTTCTTTTTTCTAATTTCTAAATCCGTGCGGAAAGGGGGACTTGAACCCCCATGCCTTGTGAGCACCACCCCCTCAAGATGGCGTGTCTACCAGTTTCACCACTTCCGCAAATAATTAAGAGTACAAAATTAAGGAAGTTTTACAAATCATCAAAACTAATTTGTAAGTCTTTTTGTATTAATTAGATAAATGATTTGATATATTTCTTTGGAACAAAATTCTTTTGATAATTCAGTGCTTTGTTCGTAAATTTGTAGTTCGCAATAAATGGGATATTGCATAATTATGGTGCCGTAGCCAAGTGGTTAGGCAGCGGTCTGCAAAACCGTTAACGCCGGTTCGAATCCGGCCGGCACCTCTTTTTTTAGTGAATAACTAATAGTGAATAATTGAAATGAATATGTTGAATTAATTTTATATTTAAGATATATGTCAGGAACGTCGTCAGATTTAAGAGTAGGAGCCGTTATAAAGTTTAATGGTGAGTTGATGAAAGTTGTAAAATACGAACATGTTACACCCGGTAAAGGTCCGGCTCATCATCAATGTAAGTTAAGAAATATTAAAACCGGAAAAATGTATGAGAACCGTTTCAGAACCGGAGAATCGGTGGAATTTATAAGAGTAGAAAACCGCAATTATCAATATCTTTATAGTGATGGGGACAGTCTGTTTTTTATGAATCTTAATGATTACAATCAAATACCGGTTCAAGCAGACATCGTAGGGGATGATAAGGATTATATGAAAGAAAATCAGGATGTGCAATTATCTTTTGTTGACGATGAAGTTATTGCAGTTGAGTTACCTTCTGCAGTTAATCTAAGGGTTATACACACTGAACCGGGATTGAAAGGTGATACTGCAACAAATGTTTTAAAGCCGGCAACTGTAGAAACAGGTGCTTCAATTCAAGTACCCATATTTGTCAGTGAAGGTGAATTGATTCGTGTTGATACAACGAATGGCAATTACATTGAACGAGTGAAAGAGTAAGTCAGTTTGAAAGTAAAAAGTATAAAGTTTAAAAGTTTGAAAGTAAAAATTTTAAAGCTTTTAAGTAAGAGATTGTTTTAAGTTTTTTTTAATGTAAAATTATTTATAAATCGGGAGGTTCATGTGGATTTAAATTACCTGAAAAAAGTTATCAAGATTTTTGATGAAAGTGATTTGGCAGAAATCAGGATTGAAGAAGAAGGCTTAAAGCTTAAACTTTCAAAATATACCGAAACAGAAATGGTAACCATACCACAACATTCCCGGGTACCCTCTCAAGCAGTAAATCAATCACAATCAGAAACTCAGATTGTTGCTCAAACAGCAACGAATCCTGAAACTAAAAAAGAAGATGAAGTAAATGTTGGTCATGTAATCAAATCACCGATTGTCGGAACATTTTATCGCTCCCCATCACCTGATTCAGAAACCTTTGTTGAAATTGGACAGCACATAACAAAAGGTGCTCCTCTTTGCATTATAGAAGCGATGAAATTAATGAATGAAATAGAAAGTGATATATCGGGAACTGTAACGAAAATATTAATCGAAAATGCTCAACCCGTAGAGTACGGTCAACCAATGTTTGTTATTAAAGCCGATTAGTATAATTACTAATTACCAATTATTAATTACTAATTATTTTTACAAAGAGAATTTAATGATAAAAAAAATATTAATAGCAAACAGAGGTGAAATAGCTCTTCGTGTGATTCGTGCTTGTAAAGAACTCGGCATTAGGACTGTTGCTATTTACTCGGAAGCAGATAAAAATTCACTACATGTAAATTTTGCCGATGAAGTTGTTTGTGTAGGTCCTGCATCAAGCAAAGAGAGTTATTTAAAAATATCTTCAATTATTTCTGCAGCAGTAATAACTAATGCTGATGCAATTCACCCCGGTTACGGATTTTTATCTGAAAATGACAATTTTGTTGATATATGCAAAAGCTCAAATATTAAATTTATAGGACCAAGTGCTGATGCAATCAGGAGAATGGGTAATAAATCAGTTGCAAAGGAAACAATGAGGAATGCGGGTGTACCTGTTATACCGGGCAGTATTGGTGTCGTTAAAGATGTTGAAGAAGCCAAAAAGGTAGCCGATGAAGTTGGATATCCTGTCCTCCTAAAAGCTGTTGCAGGCGGCGGCGGCAAGGGCATGAGATTTATTAATAACCTTGAAGAACTAAAAAAATACTTTTCAATTACGAGAAATGAAGCTGAAGTTTCTTTCAGTAATCCTGATTTGTATGTAGAAAAAGTTGTTGATGGTTCCAGACATATTGAAATTCAGGTTTTTGGAGATTCATTCGGCAATGTAATTCACCTGAATGAAAGAGAATGTTCCATTCAAAGACGTCATCAGAAATTAATTGAAGAAGCTCCTTCATCAATAGTTGATTCCAAACTAAGGAAAGCTATGGGAGAAGCGGCAATCAAAGGAGCTAAAGCCGTGAATTACGAAGGACCAGGTACAATTGAATTCCTTGTTGATGAAAATAAAAATTATTATTTTATGGAAATGAATACAAGAATTCAGGTTGAACATCCTGTTACCGAGGAGTCTTTAATAATTGATTTAATAAAAGAACAAATACTTATTGCTTCGGGAGAAAAATTAAGTTTGAAGATGTCGGAACCTATTTTGCATGCAATTGAATGTAGAATAAATGCTGAAGACCCATTCAATGGATTT
>CAZEHW010000251.1:0-4660 GCA_964511865.1 uncultured Hyphomicrobiales bacterium
GAGGTTCTCCATATTTTTTGGTTATAACTATCTTTTCATAATTATCATAATTTTTATAATCTTTTTTTCTAACAGGAGTCCATGGAGGAGTAAGTATTCCAGCGGCTGAGAACATCATCTTAGTTGCAATTTTATCAATGCTCAAAGCACTTGATTTGATACCACTGCCGGTATAAGTTATACCTCGCAGATGAAGTAAAGACTGTATTGTTCCGTCTTCACTGTTTTGTCCATGAACCACAAGGAATGCCAAATCAACATTATCAAAAATCTCTGAATTGATACACTCAATTATATTTTTAGTTTTGAAACTTTTATATAAGTCCAAGGGTGGTAAAGAATCCGAATTAATAAGTTCAATCCCAATTTTTGCCCCATCAAGACCATAAGCCGGATCAACCGGTATAACATTATAACCTTTTTCTTTTAAAGCTTTACAAACAGCCCTACCCCCTGAAATTGAAACATTCCGTTCAGGTGATATGCCTCCAAAAATAACAGCTACATTCATAGTTTACCTTAATTATTTTTACGATTTTCTAAATATTCATCATATAATTTTCTTAATAATTTTACATCCTCCCATACCAAAGGTTTCCAGTTAGGATTTCTCAATAATGCGGCAGGATGATAAGTAACAAGCATTTTAATGCCATGGTATTCCAAAATTGACCCTCGAATTTCCGCCATTTTATGCTTTTTCTTGAGCAGACAGTCAACTGAAGTAAGTCCTAAAGCGAGTATAAATGCAGGTTTAATAAGTTCAATCTGTTTTTTCAGATATGGTTCACATTCATCTTCTTCGCTTGCTAATGGTTTTCTGTTGTTGGGTGGTCTACACTTTAATATATTTGCAATAAAAACCTCATCACGTGAAAGTTTTATTGCAGCAAGAATTTTAGTGAGCAGTTGTCCTGCCCTTCCAACGAATGGTTTGCCTTGCTCGTCCTCATCAGCACCAGGAGCTTCACCTATAACCATAATATCAGCATTATAATTTCCGGTTCCAAACACGAAATTCGTTCTTGTTTCACCCAATGGACATTTCTGACAATTATGAATATTCTCATAAAGTTCTTCCATGGAACCTGATGATATCCAATCATTATTAGTTTCTTGTTTTAAGTTTTTAGTCAAATTTTCGTTTTCTGTTATCTGTTGTCTGATTTCCGATTTTTTTGTGTCAGTTATTGCCTTTTCTTTTTGCAGTTCGCTATTTGCTTCTTCTATTGCTGGCTTAGTAGCTATTTTTTTTATTTTTCTTTTAACTTCTCCAGATTTCTGTCTGACAGACTTATTTTTCTTTTTGGTAGCTTCCAAAAATAAACTATCTCCGAATTGTTCCTTAACAGATTCAAAGTAACCTTCTATGTTATCAATTATATTCTTTTCAGACATCAACGTTAAATAAAATTACAAAGATACAAAATTAAACTTATGAGGTCAGATTACAAAATTTAATAAATGTAATAGAAAAATGGAAAATTATGAAAATTTGAAGCAAAATTAAAAATAACTAAAATTATTATTATTCTTTCTTAAACCAAAGAGACGGACAATTTTATCAGCATAGCTCTCAAACGACATCTTGGTCATCATAACATAGCCATTTCGAATATCTCCAATTTCTCTAATGAAATCTCCCGGGAGTGATTCTTGATGGAACTGATAAACTTCTTTGGAACCGGGAATGGAAAATTTAAAATCAAAATCAATGGCTATCCCCATTAAATAGGCAATAAATTTATTATATTTCCAATATTCCCATAAACTTGGTGTTTTGACATTTCTGATTACAGACTCCTCGTTTTTAATATTGTAATAAATATCAATTCTTAAATCAGCATTTTTACTCGAATCATTTGCAACTATCTGAATAAAATTCGAACTAAGGATGTTTTCAAAGCTCTTTTTAATGGCCTTTCTTATTATTTCTTCGAGACTTTTAATATGGCCGGTTTTATATACAGCTTCTAATGCTATCAGGTTTGGTTTCAAAGGAGGTGAATCCGGAGTTCTTCTAATATCATCTAAAAGAGCTTTTTGTGATTTCTCGTCATAATCTTTAAATTCCTTTAAAGAAACTTTCCCATGCAAATTCAAATGTACAGTCTTAGTGTAATTATCTCTTAAATAATACATTAATGTTGTAAAAAACTTAACCGCTGAGGGGTCAGCACCAACCGTATGTTTGATATGCCTGATATATTTTTCAATTTCTTTAAACCAAATGAGGTCATACTTTTTCTTAACTTCATCAATATATTTACTATTTTTATACTTATTGATGAAATCCCTTGCATTTTCTATGTTATCAGTTATCGATAATTCAATAAATTGAACGTCTTCTTTAAAGAAACCGTTAGGATATTTCTTATAATACTCTTCAACGAGGGTTAAATCGTGACTATTTTTAATTTTTAAATATTCTAAATATTCTTCAAAGAAAAAGAAATATAAAAAAATCAGAATCGCAACAACTGTAAAAATATATAATATTTTTTTCATAAACGGTTATAAAGAAAAATAACAATAAATTCATTAAAATGTAATTTAACTACCGGATTTAACGTTGAATCAATAATTCTATTTTATCAAAATATTAATAATCGATAATAGCTTAATCCTGTTTAATAAATTTTTTATTATCAACATTACCATCTAAAATTGTTCTGATATAGTACACTCCGACAGACAGTTTTTTAATATTAATTTTAAATGTATTACTGCCTTCATTTACTTGTTTTCCAAAGTTCATTATTTCATTACCAAGAATGTCAACGATACAAATATTTGCATAACCTGCTATATCCGACCTAAGTTCAACTCTCAATTCCTCCTTACAAGGATTAGGAGAAAGTCCCTCAATTAAAAAGAAATTGCTTCCTGTTTGTTCTATTCCAACCGGTGGAATAGCAATTCCCCGAAGAGTTATAACAGATTCACCGGCTTCTCCTGTAATTTTCAACAAAGCTTCATGTAATCCAAGCTCTGTAGGTGTAAATGTTAAACTAACATCAGAAACTGTATTTGGATATATCTCATAACCTATAATATCATTCATACTAAACTCAGCAGGTTGAGTTGATGGCAAAATCTCGATTCTGTCAATATTGAAAATTATATTACCTGAATTTTTATATTTAAGCTCGTATGTTGCTGTTGAACCAATTTCAATTGTATCAAAATCAACTATTGTGTCATTAACAAAAGAAACTTCCATTATAGGATTAGTCCCGTTTCCTGTTAATTTTAATTTATGAACTTTTATATCTGCATCGCTGTAAACAACAAATTCACCATTTCGTAATCCTCCTTTTAAAGGATTAAACTTGATTCGAACAGTTTTCGTTTCATCAACAGCTATTTTATCTGTTAATGGAAAAGTAATTTTGTATTCATCATCATAAATACTATCCGGAAGAATAATTTTTGTACTATCAATACGGATATTCATGTTTCCGGTATTTTTTAATGATACAGTTATTGTTTTAGATTTGCTTGCATCAACATCACCAAAAGCAATAGTCCCTGCCGGGCTAATTTCTAAAGTCTTTTTGGGATTATCGGGCAAATATTCAAAGTCAAGATAAGTAAGTTCTGTTTCTCCGCTCCACATTCTGCAATCGCCATTAGACCCGTTAGCAGCCGCAAAAGAAGCAGTAGAAAACTTTGAAGTTAATACAGGATGCCAGCTTTGACTAAAATCTTTTGTATAATAGATTTCACCTCCCTGACACATAGCAACAACCATACTTGACCCTGGAGGAGAATAAAGATAAAAAGGACTGACACCGAGTTTTGTTGAAAAGTTATACCTGTCGGTTGTCCATGTTTGTCCACCATCCCATGTAATAGCAATTTTTCGTTGGACATCAGATTGACTGTTTGTATAAATTGCAAAGCCAATCAAACCATCAATAAATAAAAGTTTGTGGATAAATCCGTTGGATTTTATGGTAACAGATTGCCAGTTTTTTCCACGGTCTTTAGTAAAAACGACTCTTCCTTTATTAGTTCCAAACCAGTAATTATTACCAATACCGCAACCACATCCGGCATATCCCGATTCTCCGGTTATAATGCTTGGCAATTTGGATGCACGAGACCAACTCTGACCCGCATTGCTGGTTTTCCCAATTCCCCAGCTACCTCCAGAAGGGTCTCCGGCAAATACACCTTCTAAATTATCAAAGAAATATATGTCATTTACAAAATTCGTAATACTGCTTACATCCGATGAAACCCAGTTTGTACCACCATTTTCTGATTTAATTATTTCTGTAACATTCCCTCCGGAACCGGCAAATAGTATATTATCATCAAAAGCAAATAAACAATACAATGGACTCTGTGTTAAATGAACAGGATTATAGCCAAAAGAATTTTTATAGAAAATTCCTAATCCGGTCTGTTGCCTAGCACCAACCATCATAATATTATTTTTATTTGTTGAAACTGCTGAATACCATAATGGTAAATCGGATTCAGGGAAAATATAATTCAAAGCAAATTTGTTGTTTGTTTCGAGTTTCAGAGGTAATTGTATTAATTCATAATCAGTAAATGAATCACTCGTATATTCTAAAAGTATATCAACTTTTCCTTCATACCAAGGAGTAGATTCAAGAAGTTGAACAACAAGTGAGAAAGTATCACT
>CAZEHW010000252.1:0-4640 GCA_964511865.1 uncultured Hyphomicrobiales bacterium
TTCAATCACTCAGAAACAAGCCGAGAATATTGCTTGGGATGGATTAAATTTTGACGATAAAAAAGACCGGGTTCAGTCCAAAAGTCCTTTGTACATTCTTCCTGTTAAACATGGGAAAAATGTAAGTTTTGGTCTTGTAAATGAAATTATTGTAGATATGGCTTCAACTAATCAGAAATTTGCTTCATATGTTGATATGCATCAAGGAAATATTCTTTGGAGGAGAAGTTTGATGGCTAATGTAAAAACACTTGTTACTATTAACGGTGGGGTCAAACTTGACTCAAGATATAGCTCAATTTCTGAAGAGAATTTTGGTAATGTTAATTTTACTATTGATGGGGAAAATTATGTAACAGCTAAAAATGGATTTGCAAATGAAGAGGTTAATCAACCTTCAACAATAAAAGCAAATATGGAAGGGATGTGGGCAAAAATAACCTATGACGGACAAACGAATGCAATTTTTATAGGAACAATTAATCCGGGAGAACCTTTCAAACTTCAATGGAATGATAACAATTCGCACAAATTCGAAAGAACGTTATATTATCACACAAATTATGCTCATCAATTTTACAAAATGATGGACCCTTACTCAAAGGCAATGGATTTCCAATTAAATGTTACAATCTATAACACCGGACAACCAAATGCCGCTTCTGAACTTGAACAAGGAAATATATATTTCATTGGAGCTACAGGATCGAGTATGTATGTTGTCGAAACTCCATCTGTACTTTACCATGAATATGGACATAGTATCAATACAAGATTGTACAAAGAATTAGGATTGTCTCAAGGTATGATTAATATGGCTTGCCATGAAGCTACGGCTGATTTGAATGCCTCTTTGATGACCGATCAGCCAAAGATTGGATATTTAGCTTTTTCTGATACCAATCAGTCAATACGGAATCTTGTTAATACAAGGAAATATCCAAGAGATATTAATGAGGAATCGCATAATGACGGAATGATTTTAGGAGGTGCCTTTTGGGATTTGAGAAAAGTTACCAACTTGGATTATGTCAGGTGGTTGGTACATTATGTTAAAAAGATGGGAACTCCTGATGACGAAAACACTGGTATAGCTTTTTTCGAATGGTTTATTGAAGCTTTGATAACCGATGATTCTCATGGCGATGGTGATAATGATATGAGCAATGGTACTCCTTATTCTGATGAAATTATTGAGTCGTTTAATAAGCATGATATCGGAACGAAATTAGCTATGCTATTGTCTTTCGAACATACTCCTTATGGTGATACTCAGGACACTGAAAATCCATATAAAATTCAATTTAAACTCAGAAATCCAATATCATTTTTAAATTACGAGCCGCAAGATGTTAAATTACACTATTCAACGAATGATTTAAAGTCAAAAACTGAGTTGGAAGCAAATTATCTTGGAAATGATACATACGAAGCATATATTCCTGCAATGCCTAAAGGTACTATTGTTAAATACTATATGTCTGCTTTAGACCAGCAATCAGCTCAAAATATATATTTCAGCTTAGATGATATAGATTTTAAACCATATGATTTTTTAATTGGATATCAGTCAGGTTATCAAGAAGATTTCGAGAACACTTATGGATGGACTTTCGGAGATACCGACGATGCCGCTACAGGAGGAAAATGGGAGATAGGAATTCCTCAAATTGTAGCTTTAACTGCCGGTAGTAGTTCGATGATATTACAACCCGGAACAGACCATTCAGAACCCGGAACAAAATGCCTTGTAACAGGAGCAAGTAATGGTGGCGGTTCACAACAAGGGATTATTGCAAATATGCCCGATGGTAAAACTTCAGTTTTATCGCCTATAATTGACTTAACAACAACCCTGAATCCTATATTTAGTTACTACAGATTCTTTTCTAATGTGGCTTATCTTGGCATCAATCCTTCAACATTCAGGACTTTAGCATCAAGTGATGCCGGTGCAACTTGGTCTCAGGTAGAAATTACAAGCACACCTGCAGAAGATTGGGAAAGAATATATTTTCCAATAGAATCGTTCGTTTCCAAAACTAATAGTTTCAGAGTGAAGTTCGAATTTACTGCATATAGATATGCTGGTATTCCAACATTTCTTTCTGAAGGTTTAGTTGATGATATTGAAATTTTAACAGCAAATACTGATGCAAATATTACCGATGTTCAAGGGGATGACCTGTTAAAATCTATTTCTGTTCATCCAAACCCTTTTACAGATTTTGTAGATATCATTGTAAACAATACATCAAACATTGGAGAATTACAAGTTTACGATGTTTTAGGGAATAAAATTAAAACCCTAAAATCGTATGATAAAAATTCCTTCAGATGGGATGCTACTGATTATGACGGAAACTTGGTCTCTAAAGGTTTATATTTCATTAGATTAGATAATAGCTACAAAATCCTTTCAGAGAAAATTATTTTAAGATAATTTGTAATAACTATAAAGAATTACAAGAGTCCGGTTGATTGCTTCCGGACTCTTTTTCGTTTGGGATAAATCTTGATTTTGATTCTATTAAGTAATAAAAATATAAATTCTTCGTATATTATATATTAATTAAAAACAGAATATAAAAATAGGATTAATATGCAAATATTTAATGGCAAATATACATCAAAACCTGAGGAACCATTCGTATTATTTATTTTCGGGATGAGAATAAATAATCTATTTTTTATTTGGTTGTGGATACCTTTTTTAATCAGATTATACCGAATGGTAAGAAGACTAAGAAATTTCCCTGACAGCGGTTTGATGAATGCACATCTTTTCTTTACCGGAAAAGGACTTGGGGTAATGCAATATTGGGAATCTTTTGATAAACTTGAAAATTTTGCACTTGATTCAAATGATATGCATGTACCTAACAACAAAAAATATAAAAAATCTGTTGGTAAATCAGGCAGAGTAGGTATTTGGCATGAAACCTATGTGATTGACCAATGTAAGTTTGAAACATTATATTACAATATGCCTAAGTGGGGATTGGCAAAAGCCACCAATCGTCACATTGAGATTCCTATTGTTCAGGAGCAAGCAAGACAAAGAATAGAAATGTATCCCAATCAGCATGAACTTTAGTCAAATGATATTTAATAATTGCCTTTGAGGAATACTGTGAAAACTCAGGAGATGCTGGAACGAAAAGTAAAAATTATTGCAAAAAACCGTAAGGCTTTTCATGATTTTATTATTGTTCAATCTTACGAGTGCGGTATTGTTTTGCAGGGGACAGAAGTGAAGTCATTAAGAAATGCTAAATGTAGTTTACAGGATGCATATGCCGGTTTCCCCGATTTTAAGACTAATGAGCTATTTATTATCAATATGCATATTGCTCCCTATGACCATGGGAATATTTACAACCATGAACCCAAAAGGATGCGTAAATTGTTGGTAAGCCAAAGGGAAGCTGTCAAATTAAAAAGTGCTGTTCAGGAAAAGGGTTTGACATTGATTCCGCTCTCAATATACTTTTCAGGAAGGTACGTTAAACTTGAGATTGCCTTGGTTAAAGCCAAGAAAAAATATGATAAGAGGGAAGACGAAAGAAAAAAAGATGCTGAAAAAGAAATCAGAAAAAAATTTAGAATTTAGCTATTAGTATTGAGCAGAGTGCAAAAAAATAGAAATCTAAAAATTGAAAAACGAAAAATATCCCATTAGGGATTTAATTATGGTAACAATAAAAGAATAGACAAATTATTATCCCGTCAGGGATTATATTTTTCTTTGTATTTAAAAAAGTTTAATTATTTTCTAATATTAAAACTTAACAACTTTATAAACTTTTATACTTTATAAACTAATTTTTGGATTGAGAGAATGTTTCCTGAAGTAAAAGAACAAATGGATATCATCAAAGCAGGTGCGGTTGATGTTTTGCCTGAAGAAGAACTTGCTGAAAAAATTGAAAATTCAATTAAAAAGAAACAACCACTAATTATCAAACTTGGCTGTGACCCAAGCAAACCTGATTTACATATTGGTCATGCTGTTGTTCTTCATAAAATGAGAGAATTTCAGAATTTAGGACATAAGGCAATTCTTATTATTGGCGACTTTACGGCAATGATTGGTGACCCTACAGGTAAATCAAAAACCAGACCTCAATTAACTATTGATGAAACTAAAATAAATGGTCAATCCTATCTCGAACAGGCAAATTTGATACTTGACGAATCAAAACTTGAAATTCGATATAATTCCGAATGGCTGTCAAAAATGAATTTCAACGATGTTATCAAACTTTCAGCTAATTATACAGTTGCCCAATTACTTGAGCGGGATGATTTTAATAAAAGATATAAATCCGGTATTCCAATCAGCATTCATGAATTGTTATATCCTTTAGCACAAGCTATGGATTCAGTTGCAATTGAGTCTGATGTCGAATTGGGTGGAACAGACCAGAAATTCAATTTAATTGTTGGCAGAGATATTCAAAGAGCATATGGCAAGGATTCACAATGCATTGTTACTCTTCCAATTCTTGAAGGAACTGACGGTATAGAAAAAATGAGTAAATCACTAAACAATTATATTGCTTTGACTGATACACCAAGAGAAATGTTTGGTAAAACAATGTCAATTCCCGATGAATTGATTACAAAATATTATAAAT
>CAZEHW010000253.1:0-4617 GCA_964511865.1 uncultured Hyphomicrobiales bacterium
TTACAATATCAACCTTTCCTGTCAAATCTGCCGGGAAATTTATATTGAAATAATCTTCTGCAGGATTTGGTTCAATAGTAAAATTCACTAAACTATTTCCTGATAATTCTTCAACCTGAGTAACAGGTGAAGCTGTGATACTTAAAATATCATCACTGCAGGAAGAACCATTGAACTTGATTTTTGCCGAAGTCTGGCTTTCATCAATTGCAGTGTATTGAATTACAAATTTACATGAAGAATCTTTTTCCAATACGAATGGAAGTTCGCCACAGTTACCCCAATCAACAACTTCAATTCTGTCACTTCCGGATATATCTTCGATGAAATCAATACTCTCAAGTTCAACATCTGTATTTTCTGCTGTAATTGTAATTTCTTTAGTTGAAGTCTGTGACACTTTAGTATCGCTGAAATCAATTACATCGGGTGTTATAACTAAATCCGGTTTTTGTTCAGGTTTAATAGTGAAATTAACAACAGCAGAAACATTGCCATGATTTGGGAATGTAATAGTGGAACTACTTCCGTCGCAGTCTGTTTTCCATGTTACCCAACAAGGAGGAGGGTCTCCTAATTTTGCTGATTCATTCAATATCTGCTGATAAATACTTTTTAGTTCGGAGGATTCCATAACATTAAGCCATTTATTAGGTGTTTGGTCTTCCTGAGCTTTGCCCATCAAAGAAAGTCCATCTAAAAAGTCGGCATTTTCTTTTGTTAGCTCTTCATCTCCAATTTTAATAACATATACAGTAACACCATATTCCATCAATAAAGAAAATATTTCTTCACTTTCAATAGGTCCTCCATATTCCGGAATATGATTACCGTCAGTCAAAAAAACCAAAACCGGTTTATATTTTGCTTTGTCGGGACTGCAATAATAAAGACTGCTTAAATTTCTAATATTAGTCTCGAATCTTTTATGCAAAAAAGCGGCATTATAATTAGTCCCTGCACAAATTATTTGCAGATTGTCAACTGCTAAAAGCAGAGAATCTTTATCACTTGTAAATGTTTGTGGTGGTGCATCAGGTTTATCAACGCTTGATACAGCATCTCCACAAAAAGCGGTAATTGCTATTTCATTTCTCTTTGGGTCTGAATTTCTTATCCATTCTTTCATGGATTCTATAGCCGCATCAATTTTTGTCATTCCACCTTCCAATTGCTCTGACATTGATTGCGAAATGTCAACAGAAAAAACAGTGGAGAAACTTGTAAGAGTTTGACTGGGACAATCCGGGTCTGCAAAAACTTCTCTTTGAACCACCTGACCATTATCAAATTCAGTAACTACCACATCACTTTTTGATACTGGTTTTAATGTCGGGTTATTTCTAACTTCGTTTCCCTGAGCATCAAATAGTTTGAATCCGGCTGAAATGTAGGGATAATGTGAAGCATCAATTGAAATCAGTTGCACACTCTGTCCGATAAGTTTTTCGGATGACAAACCTATAAGCAGTATCATAGCAAGTAGCATTATTTTTTTCATGAGCGACCTCGCTAAATTTATATGACAATCATTTTTTATCACTTTTATTAAAAATGCACTCTTTATACATATAATAACACAAATATATCAAAAAGGTTTCACAAATTCTTAAAATATTTTAATATTATTTTCATAAAATTTGTCTTTCCTTATTAGTTTAACCCGAGTATTTCGATTAACTTATTTATTTTAATAGATTTACTCGAAATCTTCAAATTCAATTTCAGTTTCAATCGAGATATAAACTGTTCTGTTATAAAAACGACCTTCAGGTAATTCATTTGAATAAAAAGGTTTTTCTGAACCCATCCCTTTTGCAAACTTTTTTTCAACACCAAGAGCGTCAGCTGTAACGTCTGCTCTTTCTTTTGAAAGCTTGATATTCCTCGATTGCTCGCCTGTATTATCAGTACGTCCTTCGATATCAACTTTCGAATTATCCTGAATTCTTTCCTTGGCTAATTTTAAAATCGGTTGATGTTCTTTTGTTAAGTCAGATTTGTTGAACTCAAAAGAAATCAAACTGAATCTGTCAAAATCACGTGCATCAACTTTTTCACCGTCCATCAAAGCAAGGAATTTGTTTTGAATTGTATATGGTTCAACTTTCAAACTTTGAACATCAGATTCCCATGTTTTGTTGCTGTTGTCAACAATAACAAGTTTGTATTTATAATCTTCATTAAGCAAAGGAACATATTCCTGTTCTTCTTCAAGATTTAGCTCAAGAACCGGGTCAGGTTGTCCTTTTCCCTCAAATACTTTTAATAAATTGTCCCCCTGATAAGTAACAACCTTCCAACTTTTAATACCCACATCAGAACTTGCCTGTGGTTTAAACCTTAACATTGGAGGGTTTGTATTTCTAATCGTATCACGGACTGCGACCGGTTCGAACAAAATTTCATTAAAGTCAGATTTCATTTCGACACGTCTGTTTTCCTCAATACCTTCTTTTCTGGTTGCATTCGAAGGAACATCGGGCAGGTTTCTTGCTTCAACCTTAATTCTTTCGGGATCAATACTCCATTCGTTAATCAAAAATTCTTTGACGTTATCAGCTCGTTTTTTTGAAAGATTCAAATTGCCTGCCTCAACTCCCTGATTAGAATTGCATCCAATAAGATTCAGTGTAGTATTCGGGAATCTAGTCATTCTATTACCAACTATGTTAAGAACCTGGTAATAAACCTCCATTGTTTTTAAATTAGCAAGAAAGTTAGGACTGAAATCTTCTTTTTCCTTTGTTGTCATTCTGCTATATCTTGGAGGAATATCAGAAGAACCTTCGTCAAAGAAAACAAAATTTAAAAGAGGGTGAATTCTACGAGATAAAAACTCATCTACTCTGATTTTTGATACAGGTGATTCTATTCCATCTGCTTCCACTGAAACTGCAGTAATGAAAGCATTGAACTTCGGTGGTGCCGGAGGTGGCGGCAAAGGAGGCAACGGAGCTTCCTTTGGTGGAATTATAGGAGGAATAATTGTCCTTGGAGAATATTTGATTGAAACTCCACCAACAATTGCATTAGCCTGCCAGCTAAGTCCGGATGCCAACGGCATCAAACCCAATATATAAAAAATTTCGGGTTCAATGAACCATTCATATGATGAACCCATAGGAAAACTATAGCTTACACCAACAACACCGGCAAAATCAAGTGTTGATGCATTTGGAATAGGTTGGTCAGTTTGAACGTGCCTTGTTCTTGTACCTGTATCTTCGAAAACTCCCCAATTCGGGCTTAATATTTCTTCTTTTTGTGAAAATGTATTACCAATAAGCAGACCTGCACGAAATCCACCCATAACGGTTAATTTTTCTGTAGAATAAAATTTTATTAAGGGCATAATACCAACAGAGGAGATGGATGCATCTACAGTATGTTCAAAAATTCCATCTTTTGAGGTACCATCAATGTAAGGAACTTTTACGGGTTCTTCCTTGCTTAACAATGCACTAAGATTTGAATAAATCAAGCGGAGATTTAAATCCAAATCAGTCATAATTGGAAAAGAATAAAATATCCCTCCAGAAAACCCGATACCACTCCCCTCTTCATACCTTGGACAACAGTTGGGAAAACCTTCCCACTCAGCACCGGTAAAGTTTGCTTTATGCTGATTGTAATTCAATCCGAAAAATAATCCATAACTTGGTCTTTGTTCAAAAGGACTTTGTGCATAAACAGTTTCCTGTTGCTTTTCCTGCGCAGACACAAGAAAAACTGTTAAAAAAATCAGTCCAATTGATACTTTAAATAATCGAAACATAAACTGCTCCTCATTCCATTAATAAATTTCTAATTCATCTTTGCCGGTAACTAAAACCGGCTTTTAGCTAATTCAAAAACACTAATTTTGCTAAATTGTAATATAAAACTTATAAAAATATAAAAATCATTTATAAAAATCAATTATTATATTTATAATATTATACAAAGTTACTGATATTTTTTGTTATGTCAAATCTAATTAGTTGAATTTTAGAGTTTTAAGAAAAAATGTCGAAAAGTATTTTGATTGGTATTTTTATCGTGAAACACAAGGATTTCCTTTTATAAAAAATCTAAGCTGAAGTTCTGAAGATTTCGTGATTCCGATTCTCTTTGAAACTCCAATTTTAATTTCTTTAGGAAGATTAACTTTTTGAATAAATAAATCAGGTGAATTCAAACTTTTAAAATTATCATCAATAGTAAAACCTAATGCTTTTGCAAGGTTACCCGGACCTTTACACAAATTAAAAATATCAACATTCTTAACTCCCTTTTCCCTTCTCCCTGTTCCCTTTTTCTTATCCCATCCCCTGTTTTCATACATCTTAACAATACCCAATAAAGGCTCTGCGGCTCTTATTAATACAGCACTCCCTTTCCCTGCTTTTTCTGTTACAAAATTAATACAATGATGAATCCCATAAATTTTGTAAACATAGAGAATACCACCGTTTTCAAACATAGGAGCATTACGCTTAGTTTTTCCGACAGAAGCATGACAAGATAAATCATCTTTCGATAAATATGCTTCAGTTTCAACTATCTGAGCCATAAGCCAAACATCATGATATTTCCTTACTATGTAGTTACACTGAACCTGCGCTCAATCTCGCC
>CAZEHW010000254.1:0-4610 GCA_964511865.1 uncultured Hyphomicrobiales bacterium
ACCTAATTCAAATGAAAAGAAAACAATCGCCTTTTCTCCAGACGACAGGTATTTGATAATTGGATATGAAAATAACAAGCATGGATTTGAAGTTTGGGATTTATTAGATAAATCATTGAAGTTTACATATTATTTAGGATCTTGGACTGCTATCACGATGTCTCAGAGTTACAAATATCTTTTAGGTGCAACAGGTCCAATACTTGTTTTGATGGATTTTTATACTATGTTAAATATTGTTGATAACAAAATTATTCAAACTACAATAGCCTATCCTAACCCTGCTGAAAACATATTCAATCTTGAATTCGATTTGATACAAAACAATAATACTATTATTGACATTGTTGATTTATCAGGAGCTTCAGTTAAAGTTATTGACGATAGTTTTTTATCTGCCGGACATTACATTTATTCTATTAATATCTCTGATTTACCAGCAGGAGCATATACGCTGAGAATATTATCAGGAAATTTTTCCTTCAATGGTTCAATAATCAAAAACTAAAGTAGGAGAAAAAACATGAAAAATTACCATTCATTCGTTATAGCTATTTTTCTATGTACAAATGCATTAATATTGCATTCGCAAAATACTACACAGGCATTTGAAATGGATTATTTCAAACAAACAGAATTCATATTGGGCTGGCAGTGGAATCATTTAGCTCCCGCTGTGGAGAGGGTGTTTATAGAAATATAGAATAATCTCTCATATTATTTTGAACTGATTATCAAGTTTTATTGATTTTAAAATTTTTTAAATTGATTTTAAATATTAAATTCCCGTTCTGTCTTTGTTACAACTGACAGCAAAACTCAGCGAAAATCTGCACTGCTCTTTTCTCCCTCCCCGTTTCGGGGACTGTCGTGCTGTCCTTGCCTTATCTACTTTCTATTTTCTATCTTCTATTTTCTAATGCCGTGCCACTACCTTTAGATAGTGGACAAGAATTGAGCAAGACTCATGGACTTTAGTCCAAAACATTTATGGCTAAAGCCAAAATCAAATTTTTAATCTTTCCACTACATAAATGTAGTGGCACAATATATAAAATCAGCCAAATCATTTCAATCAGCTAAATCAGCAGTTCAGACATTTTCTATTTTCTATTTGCTGTTTTCTAAAGCCGTGTAACTGTCTTTAGTTTCATGTTTTGATGTTTCGCTTTTCACAAAAATTCAAAAACTAAAAATTGCAGTGAATTTGGTGAAACTAAATTTTTTAAAACTGATAATACCTTAAATGATAACGAGTTACAAAATCACTGAATTTCACCTTTCATTTCACCGGCTCAGCTATCAAAAGCTTATTAATTTGTTCCTTTAAACAATAATCGCCATAACCTGAACTTTTCGGACTTTTGCCATTGCTCACATTCACATCATTATAAAAGCAAAATAAAAGAAATTATTAAATTATTTTGGAATTAAATTTGAATTTTGTAATATGCTTTTTTAAACTTTAAAACTTTAAAACTTTACAAACTTTATGAACTTTAAAACTTTATGAACTTTAAAAACTTTATGAACTTTAAAAACTTTATGAACTTTAAAAACTTTATGTCCGGAATATACATACATATACCTTTTTGCGTAAAAAAGTGCTTTTACTGCGATTTCTTTTCGGTTGAGAAATTAACCGATAAAGTTAAATATGTTGATTATCTGATTCGTGAAATCGAGATGAAAGTGGTGAATGGAAATTTCTCATCAGTTTTTTTTGGAGGCGGCACCCCTTCGCTTCTTACTCCCGCACAAATGGAAAGAATAATTCTTAAACTAAAAAGCACTTTCTCAATCTCAGACGATGCCGAATGGACAGTCGAATCTAATCCGGGAACTTTAAGTTTGGAATCATTATTGAAATATCGCGAATTGGGGCTCAACAGAATAAGTGTCGGAGTGCAATCTTTTGTCGAAAGCGAATTGAAATTCCTGCAAAGAATACATGGTTCTGACGAAGCTGTCATTGCGATTTCAGATGCAAAAAGAGCAGGTTTTGACAACAGAAATGTTGATTTGATATTTTCAATTCCCGGACAAACAAAAAAATCATTAGCTCTAACTCTCGAAAAAATTCAGCAACTGAAACCCGAACATATTTCTGCATACAGTTTGATTTATGAAAAAGGCACACCTTTATTCGATGCATACAAAAAAGGACAAATCAATAAAATTGACGATGATGAGGATGCCGAACTATATGAGTTTCTCTGCCAATACTTAACAAATCTTGGTTATGAGCATTATGAAGTTTCAAATTTTGCTTTGCCGGGTTTCAAATGCAGGCACAATCTGAATTATTGGGAGCCAGGTGATTATATAGGTCTTGGTCCTTCGGCACACGGTTATTCTGAAAACAAAAGATATTGGAATGTAAGGTCATTAACAAAATATTATCAATTAATTGACAATGGAATTTTACCCGAAACAGGCAGTGAAATTTTAACAGAGGAAAACAGAATACATGAGGCAATTATGTTAGGTCTGAGAGCCCGGGGAATTGATTTTGCAGATTTCAGACGAAATTTTAATATCAACCTGCCGGAAAAAGCAGGACAATTATTTACTGAATGGCAAAACAATGGTCTTTGTCAGTACACATCAATTGACATCAAATTGAGCGATAAGGGTTATTTTATGTCTAACTCACTAATAATTAAGCTGCTTAATAGATTATAGAAACTGTTTTAACAATCTTCAACATCAAAATTTTATCTAATTTTTAGTAAAATGTTAAGAAATCATTAAGAAATTAACAGAATTTTAACACAAAAATTATTAAATTGTATTTTACATAATTATTCAAATAGAAAATATTTGTTCAAATAAAATACAAAGACTGTGGAAATACATTTATTTACCGTTATTGCATTGCTATTGTTGGGAGTTGCAGGACTTTCCGTAGGGGTTGCAAACGACGCTGTTAATTTTTTAAATTCAGCAGTCGGCTCAAAAGTCGCACCTTTTAAGATAATTTTATTCATAGCCGGTCTTGGGATAATTATCGGTGTTACATTTTCCAGCGGAATGATGGAAGTGGCAAGAAAAGGAATATTCAATCCCGAGCATTTTATACTTGCCGAAATACTGATAATCTTTTTTGCGGTGATGATACAAAATATCTTACTGCTTGATATGTTCAATACATTTGGATTGCCTACCTCTACAACTGTTTCTATGGTTTTTGGTCTATTCGGCGGCTCTGTAGCAATGGCATTAATTAAAATCTTTGACACAGGACAAAGTCTTGATTCAATTCTTTTATATATAAACACAAGCAAGGTATTGGCAATATTTACAGCGATTTTCATATCAGTAGTATTCGCATTTGTATTCGGTTTTTTAATTCAATACTTATCGAGATTATTATTTACTTTTGACTTTGAAAAAAGGATTAAGCGATACGGGGCAATATGGGGTGGTTTTGCTCTTACTTTCATAGCTTACTTTATTATTATCAAAGGAGCAAAAGGTGCTTCATTCATGACTGAAGAAACGGTGCTTTGGATTAATACTCACACATTAGAAGTTCTTGCCGGAAGCTTTATAGTGTGGTTAATTATATTGCAGGCATTGATGTGGCTTTTTAAAGTCAACGTTCTAAAAATCGTTGTATTAGCAGGTACATTTTCTATAGCCATGGCTTTTGCCGCTAACGATTTGGTTAACTTTATAGGTGCTCCTTTGGCAGGTTTGAATGCCTATACAATTGCTTTAGGTTTCGACAATCCTGAAACAACAACTATGGGAGCTCTTTCTCAGCCATTTCATGCCAATACATTAATTTTGTTGGCTTCCGGCGCAATAATGGTTTTTGTTTTATATACATCAAAAAAATCAAGGACTGTCAGCAAAACCGAGATTAGTTTAGGCAGGCAGGATGAAGGTTATGAACGTTTCGATTCTTACATGAGTTCCAGAGTGATTGTGAGAATGTCTTTAGTCTTTGTGAATTTTATGAAAAAAATTATCCCGACAGCTATTCAAAATAAAGTAGCCGAAAGATTCGATATATCAAAGTATCATCCCGAGCCAGATGAAAACGGAGAACTGCCTTCATTTGATTTCGTAAGAGCAGCAGTAAATCTTGTTGTTGCCGCGGCTTTAATATCCTATGGTACTTCACTGAAACTACCTCTTTCCACTACATATGTTACTTTTATCGTTGCAATGTCAACAGCTTTGCCTGATAAAGCATGGGGAAGAGAATCTGCAGTTTACAGGGTTTCCGGGGTTTTAACAGTCATAGGCGGGTGGTTTTTCACAGGAATCATGGCAACAATAGTTGCCGGAATAATAGCTGTAATATGTTACTTTGGCGGAGTTTATGCTACTATCGGATTTTTAATGCTTTCTGCATTTCTAATCTACCGTTCAAACGTTTTACACAAGAACAGAGAAAAAGAAACAGAGGAAAGAGAAAAGGGATCCCTTCCCTCCTATGCCAATGCAGAGCAGACTTATGAATATCTTTTTGAAAATTTAACAACATACTACAAGTCTATTGCTTCTGCTCTTTCAACCAGCTATTCAGGTATATATAATCAGGATTTGAAAACGTTGAATAAAGCAAAAAAACATGCCAAAAAGATTTGCAAAAAATC
>CAZEHW010000255.1:0-1892 GCA_964511865.1 uncultured Hyphomicrobiales bacterium
CATTAATAATATATTCACAAATGTAGTTGAATTAACAACGATTGATAAGCACATTTCCTACTTTAAGGTAAAACTGTACATAGATTAAAAAACGAATGATATAAAAAGGATCCAAACTTTTTACAAAAACAGTGGAATTATACTTACTTTTGATATCTTATCGGTTAAATCCAATATTCAAATATCAGACAATATGTTTTTCTTTGAACCATCCAAGTACCCTGGTATTGAGGTAGTAGACCTCACCAAATAAACATACTTTTTTTATTTGCGATATGCAACATAAATATCAGCTTCAATCATAACACTATTTTCAAAAAAATGGTGAACGAAATATAAATTTCCATCCGGATCAAGAGTAGGTTCACCTGCAAATTGTGAAACAATCATCTCTGCTGATGACCATTTTCCATTTGTCATTTTTGATCTGAAAATGGCAGGAGTTCCCATATATGTCCTTGTAAACCAAAGTTCTTGTCCATCAGGAGTGATGTAAGGAAATCCATCATGTTCGGTTGTGTTTACAGAGTCAATACTTATTGGTTCAGACCAGGTTGTATCAACTCTGCTAGTCATATAAATGTCATAATTACCTTTTCCTCCAACTCTGGAAGAATGAAAATAAAGGTCATCGCCAAACAAATGAACTTCTCCAATTTGTATTTCCTTCATTAAACGATCGCCTGAATATTTCCAGTTCATCCATTTTCCATCAACATATTCAGCAGTGAATATGTTAGGGCCAATAAACCCTTCTCTGACAGAAGCAAACCACATTTCATTGTTTTGAATGCAAACAGCACCATCTAAGGATAATTTACCCGGATCTTGTAGCCATACTCTGACAGGCTTTGTCCAATTGCCATTTTTCTGCTCCGAAACCCAAACACCTGTAACAGAATCCAATAATTGCTTTTCAGGTAGTATTCTTACATCAGGCGTAAAGAAGAAATAGAAGTATTTCCCATCAGCAGTTATAAAAGGTGAGTCTTCAGCTCCGGCAGTATTTATAATGTCGGAGAATGGAACAGGATTCTCAAATTCATCCGAATAAAGAACAGGAGGGTGTTGATCTGTGGAAGGGTCACGTTTTGTAATGTCATGAGGAATTTTACTTTCTCTTTCTACATCAGGATAAATCGGTTCCGGCTCGGAAGGATCACAATTTATGATAAACCAAAAAATAAGAAAGAAAATCACAGTAACAGGTGAGAATATTTTGGCGAAAGTCTTATTTTTCATGTGTTTATAATTTAACAGTTTGATCAAAAAAATTCATAATCCTAACTTTATTGAAAAAATAATCATTCATGGTTGTTTCATATAAAATCCATATTAAAATTATTGCAGGTTTCAAGTTAAATGAAAGAACAAAGATATGATAATTTAATTATAACTACTATGATCAGCATGAAGGTTTTAAATAAAATCAGGATGATGTATTTATAATTATTATTTTCTGAATAATTGTACAAAAATAAAATTAACATCCCGTATTAAAATTATAGAATAATTGAGATATATAGTTGTCAGACTCTCAATCATATTCACATAAAAAAAAAGTTATCAACAAAGTTTGGATATTGAATTTTTCACATTACCTTTGTGGGAAAATGTGGGAGATAGTGGTAAACTAATATCAAATAATTTGTAAAATTTAATAAAAAGATGAGTGCTTTTCTCGGAGAATATGAATGTTCGCTTGACAATAAAGGAAGGGTAAAAATACCGTCATCCTTGTTGAAGCAACTGGATCCGGAAAACCAGCAAAAGTTTGTCATAAACAGAGGGTTCGAACAACATTTGGTTTTGTATCCTATTGATGAATGGACTAAGAAAACGGAGGAAATTGATAAGCTTAATGCTTATAACCGCAAAACACGTGAGTTTCG
>CAZEHW010000255.1:1902-4556 GCA_964511865.1 uncultured Hyphomicrobiales bacterium
ACTTTTACAGAGGAGCTACTGAACTTACTCCGGATGGATCATTTCGTTTGCTTTTACCAA
This sequence comes from uncultured Hyphomicrobiales bacterium, assembly GCA_964511865.1. Taxonomy (GTDB): domain Bacteria; phylum Bacteroidota; class Ignavibacteria; order Kapaibacteriales; family UBA2268; genus ChocPot-Mid. The sequence goes on from CAZEHW010000255.1 coordinate 1,963, forward strand.
AATCATTACTGGAGTGGGCAAAAATTGGAAAGGAGATTATCCTGTCCGCTCATTCAAATATGATAGAGATATGGGATAAACAAAGTTATGAAAGCCTTTTAAATGATGAGCCTGATCATTTTGCAGAATTGGCTGAAGAAGTATTGGGTAATAAAAAAGACGACAGTGAAAATAACTGATTATCATATCCCGGTATTGCTCAATCAAAGTATTGATGGGCTGAAAATTAAACCTGATGGAATATACATTGATACTACTTTTGGAGGGGGAGGGCATTCTCGAGCTATTTTGGAAAAGTTGAAAAACGGAAGATTGATTGCATTTGACAGAGATCAGGATGCCATGAAAAGTGATTTGAATGATCCAAGATTTACTTTGATTAATCATAATTTCATTTACATGACTAATTTTTTAAGATTTCTCGAAATTGATAAAGTAGATGGAATTATTGCTGATCTGGGTGTTTCTTCTCATCAGTTTGATACGCCCAAAAGAGGTTTCTCATATAGATTTGATGCAGATTTGGATATGCGAATGGACCATGACCTTTCTGCCTCTGCCCGTGATATCCTGGAATCAGAAACAGTCGAAAATATTGCATTAATTCTGAAAACTTATGGAGAAATTAAAAATGCCAGAGCTATAGCCAAATCTATTATTGAAAGACGTAATGCAGGTTCCATCATTACAACTTCATCACATTTGCAAAATATAATAGTAAGATTTGCAAAAGGGCACGATGCGGTCATGAAACTAACAGGTTTGGTATATCAATCTCTTAGAATCGCTGTAAATGATGAAATTAATGCACTTAAAAAGTTACTTATAAGTTCGGCACAGGTACTTGGCAAAGGTGGGAGGCTGGTAGTTATCAGTTATCATTCATTAGAGGATAGACTGGTAAAAAATTTTCTCAAACATGGGAATCTCGAAGGTTTTATCGAACAGGATATGTACGGTAATTCTCCGAATGAATTATTTAGAATGGTAACCAAAAAGGCAATTATACCTGTTGAGCAGGAAGTTTTATTTAACAACAGGGCAAGAAGTGCAAAATTACGAATAGCTGAAAAGATTTATTAATGCAGGAAACGAGGAAAAATAATAAAAAAGCTTTGGGTGAAAAATTAAGTGGGTTGTTTGATTTTGATTTCAGCATTACCCGCGAAAGAATTTTTGCTATTCTTCCTTTTATTTTTTATGTTGCCTTACTTATTATTCTTTATATCTCGAATAAGTACTATTCAGAAAAAAGTTATCTTAAGGAAAATAACCTGAAAAAGGAGTTGAAAGATTTGAGAGCAGAGATGCTGACAATTCAGGCGGAACTTATTAATAAAACCAAACAATCGGATGTGATTGAAAGAGCGAAAGAACTGGGACTTGAAGAAATAAAAACTCCACCTCCAAAAATCATAATCAAGAAGGATGAATACTAAGCGCTATATATTGATCAGGGTCTATCTGTCATTCATTTTTTTTATTATGCTGGGATTTGTGATCAGTGGACAAATTCTTAAAATTCAGTATAAAGAAGGTGAAAAATGGCGGATACTTTCTGATAGCCTTACAATTCGGTTTAGAACTATTGAGCCAATTCGGGGCAATATTTATTCAGAAGATGATAAATTGTTGGTAACCTCAATACCCATATATGATGTAAGACTCGATTTTAAGACCAAATTATGGGAAGATGATGATTATTATTATTCCAATATTGATTCATTGGCTATAAAACTTTCAATGCTATTCAAAGATGTACCTCCTTCAAAATACAAAGAAAGGATTAGCAATACACGAAAAAAACAGGAGAGGTACTTTCTTCTTAAACGAAGTATAAATCATAATCAACTTTTAGTCATTAAAACTTTTCCTTTTTTTAACAAGGGCAGATATCAGGGAGGTTTTATTACTGAACAGCGTAGTATCCGTATTTATCCCTTTAAGCATTTAGCAGAAAGAACTATTGGTTATAAAGTTCCAGATGTTGTTGGTGTTGGTTTGGAGGGAGCTTATGATGAGTATTTGGCAGGGAGGAGTGGAAAAAGATTAATGCAAAGAATTTCCGGGGGGAATTGGATACCCATTAACTATGAAAATGAAATTGATCCTGAAGATGGAAAGGATATCATTTCCACAATTGATATTAATATACAGGATTTCACTGAACATGCACTTGAGCAGTCATTGTTGACACATAATGCTGATTATGGTTGTGCTGTAGTGATGGAGGTAAAAACAGGAAAGATTAAGGCAATAGCAAATCTAAAAAAGAATAAAAATGGTGGCTATAGTGAAACATACAATTATGCCTTGGGTGCAAGTGTCGAGCCTGGATCAACATTTAAACTTGTAACGGCAGCAATACTACTCGAAAAGGGGTTAATTAAAATGGGCGACATCATTGATACAAAGGATGGTAAATATCAGTTTTATGATAAAATAATGAAAGATGCTCATCCTGATGGGTATGGTAAAATTACTTTTCTTGAGGCTTTCGAGCTTTCATCAAATGTGGCTTTTTCCCGTCTTATTTTCGAAAACTTTAATAAAAGACCTCAATCATTTATAGATGAAATAGAAAGAATGTCATT
>CAZEHW010000256.1:0-1880 GCA_964511865.1 uncultured Hyphomicrobiales bacterium
TTGGTTATCACCGGCTCCTACAGATACTATTCTCGATTCGTCAAAAAAAGCAGGATATGCGACTAATTCGTCTGTTTCATCATTTCCTATAGCGGCAATAATTGAAACACCATTTTCGAAAGCATAATGAAATGCCGCCCTTAATGTTTCAGAATAAAGATAAGTTCCCCAGCTATTATTTAGAATATGTACACCATGTCCCTTATCTTCATCATCAGGAAAATCTGCACTTGCTAATCTAATTGCTGCTACTGCGTAATCTGTTTTTGGAGTTCTATTTTTTTCGGTAGATTCAGTAATTCTGTATCCAAAGAGTTGACAACCAAGTTCATCAATTTCCAATTCTTCATCATACCACCCACCAGCGATACCAGCTACACCTTCAGGTGCAGGTGTATAACAATTTCTGTTTGTTAATGCTCCCGCAATTCCAGCGACATCTGTTCCATGGTCGGAACCTGTATAAAAATGTTCATTGTTTTCAGTATAATTATATCCGTCTACAACTTTATAATTATTTCCCTTTCCCCCTCCTAAATCACAATGCCTGTAATCCAATCCATTGTCAATTATACCAATTTTTATGGCTCTATTTCCAATTTGCTTATTCCATGCTGTTTCTACACCTATCATATCTGAATGGAGACTGATTTGTTCTGGACTAAAAAGGGGATCATTAGGTGTTTTGAAATATTCAAGATAATAATTAGGTTCGGCGAATACCATTTGATTTTGGAAATTCATTGTTAAAAAACTGCAGCATCGATTACGCTTGTGTCATTATCAAATTGTAGGACCATCCAAAGGTAATTCTCACTTTTTAAAGTATCACCATTCCTGGCAATAGAAATAGTATCTTCGCAAGGATTGTCCCAAGTTATTCTTCTTAACGTATCTCCCCCAAAAGATTTAATTGCAGCTAAAAAAGAAGAGTCTGGTATTAAATCATCAACATAAAATCTTTGGGACATTAAATAACCTATTATATTATAAGGAATTGTTTGGATTTTTTCTTTTTTTTCTTTTTGTGCTGGACCAGGTATCACATAGCAAAGCTGGTTTAGATTTAATCCGTTGGTTCTGAACTTTATTATAAGTTCATTATGTACGTAACTACTATCGGGAGGGGGGTATTCATAATGTATAGTATCTCCCCTTTCATCTATTAAAACAGGCATCCACTCTTGCGAATAACTAATAGTGGAAGTAACAATGGATATAATTAATCCGACAATTAGTAAAACAAATTTTTTCATATCTGCTCCCAAAAAATTAATAATTATGTTAATTACTATTAATCCTAATATTAATTTAAATAATTTATTGATAATAATAAAATACTTTTTTCAATTCTTCAAAATTTCTTCAATAAAATTACATCTTATATTTGACGTCTAACATTTTTTAAAATCACTAATTAAAAAGATTATGTTTAAAGAAGATAATATTGCTAGCAGACAGCAGACGGCAGACAGCAGACAGGAAGAAATTTTAAGGTCAGATATAAACCATACACATGTCAACAATAGGACAAAAAGACCGGATTGGCTAAAAGTCAGGGCTCCCGGTGGTGAAAAATATGCCGAAATTAAGGAGATGATGCAATCCAAAAAACTGCATACTGTTTGCGAAGAAGCACACTGCCCTAATATCGGTGAATGCTGGGGAATGGGAACTGCTACGTTTTTAATACTTGGTGAAGTTTGTACCCGTAATTGCCGTTTTTGTGCAATCACAACAGGTAAACCAATGCCGCCACATCCCGAAGAACCGATGAAAGTGGCTGAATCAGTCAAAAAGATGAGATTGAAGCATGCTGTAATTACATCTGTAAACAGGGATGACCTTGATGACGGCGGTTCCAAGCTTTGGGCTGAAAC
>CAZEHW010000256.1:1890-4457 GCA_964511865.1 uncultured Hyphomicrobiales bacterium
CTTTTAGCCGCAAGCTGTGAGCTATGAGCCGTGAGCTTTGGGCTGAAACAATTTTGAAGACAAGAGAATTAAATCCAAATACATCAATTGAGGTTTTAATACCGGATTTTATGGGTTACTTTGACCAATTAGACAGAGTTATCGAAGCAAAGCCGGATATATTAAATCACAATATAGAAACAGTACCAAGAATTTATGCTAAAGTAAGACCGAAAGCCGTTTATCAGCGTTCACTCGACCTTCTAAAATATAGTTCTGACAAAGGAATGAGAACAAAATCAGGACTAATGGTTGGAATTGGCGAAACAAAAGAAGAAGTAATTGAAGTTCTAAAAGATTTGTATGCTCACAAAGTAAAAATTGTAACAATTGGACAATACCTTCAACCAACCAAGCAACATCTGCCTGTTGACAGATTTGTCAAACCTGAGGAATTCGAAGAGTATAAAAGAGTAGGTTTGGAATTGGGATTTGAAATTGTTGAATCTGCACCCTTGGTACGTAGTTCTTATCATGCTGTGAAACATGTCTAAGAAAGTAACCTTTTTAGGAACAGGGACATCATCCGGAATACCCACAATCGGCTGTCCCTGTGATGTTTGCAACTCTCAGGACAGCAAGGATAAACGTCTTCGTTCTTCCATGTTAATTCAATCTGAAACTACTACAATTTTGATTGACACATCACCTGATTTCAGACAACAGATGCTCCTGCATAATATCAAAATGCTTGATGCAATACTTTATACACATGCTCATTTCGACCACATTGGTGGATTTGATGACATAAGGGCATTGAATTATGCAACCAGAAAACCTGTACCGATATATCTTATGCAAAAAACTTTAGAAAGTATCAAAAGGACTTTTTTCTATGCTTTCGAGGAATTGGAACAACTGGGTGGAGGAATTCCTGTTGTAAATGTTAATATCATTGATGAAGTTAATAAAATGACCATTGGAGATATTGAAATTATTCCTATACCCTTATTACATGGCAAAATGAAAGTTCTTGGTTTCAGAATTGATAATTTTGCATACTGCACTGATACAAATTACATTCCTGACACTTCAATTTCATTACTTAAAAACCTCGATATTTTAGTGTTAGATGCACTGAGATATACAAAACACGAAACACACTTCTCACTTGATGAGTCAATTAAAACCGCACAAAAAATCAATGCAAAAACCACATATTTTACACACATGGCTCACGAGATCAAACACTCCGAATGTGAACAAAAACTTCCCCAAAACATACGACTGGCTTATGACGGACTTGTACTTAATTACTAATTACTAATTACTAATTACCAATTATTAATTACGTACGATATATAATTAATGTAATTATAACCTATTACAAATTTATTGAATCAAGCACCAAACTCTTAACTCCAAACTCCCAACTAAAAAAACAACACTAAGAATACAGGTTTTTGAAATAAATGACAAACACACTTGGATTCATTTGAAAAGCAAAAAAAATGATTTATTATGCTTTTTAAATCTGTGTAATTCAAAATTAATATTTTTATAGTGATAATTTTTCATAAAAAATAAATGGAGTTGAATATTATGAAAGAAAAAAAAGTTAAAGACCTTATGGTTCCTGTCCATGAGTATGTCACAGTTCATAAAGATGATACATTGGTTGATTCTATCATAACCTTGTTACAGGCACAGGAAAATTCCTCATCAAAGCATGAACAAATTAGGGCGGTACTGGTTGTTGATGATAACAAAAAAATTATTGGAAAAATTGGACATCTTGCTTTCGTGAAAGCATTAGAACCAAAATATTATGCTTTTGGTAACATGGACAAATTACTTGGTGCTAACCTGAGCCCGGAATTTATAGAATCTATGATGGATAATTTCAAACTTTGGCAAGATGATTTTTATGATATTTGTAATAAAGCTCATAATTTAACTGCAAAGGAGATAATGCACCATATTGAAGAAAGTATTGATGAAGAAGAGTCTCTTATTGATGCTATTCATAAGATAATTATGTATCATTCTCTTTCAATTATGGTTTCAAAGAATGGTGTAATTACGGGGATATTACGGCTTTCTGATATATTTAACGAATTAGCCTCTCATATAAGAAATTCATGTCAAACAAATATAGATAACTAGGTGAAATATGAGAAAAGTTCTGATTGTTGACGACGAGAAAGAATTCAGGGAGTCTCTCTCTGAAAGATTAAAAGTAAGGGGATACGATAATATTACATTACCCGACGGTGAAGATGCTTTAAAGGTTACGAGAACTAACAAAGATATTGATGTTGTTATTCTCGACAGAAAAATGCCTGGATTATCCGGTGAGCAGGTCTTAAAGGAAATCAAGTCTTATAGTCCTGAAATTCAGGTTATTATGCTGACCGGACATGGCAGTACCGAATCTGCCATGGCAGTTGGGAAACTTGATGCTTTTAGATATATTCAAAAACCTTGTGAGCTTGAAAAGCTAATTGAAATCCTCGAAGAAGCCAGAAAAGCTACTGTTAGAGCTAAGGTACAGCAAGAGATACCAATCATTGAAAAGGATTCATTTT
>CAZEHW010000257.1:0-4283 GCA_964511865.1 uncultured Hyphomicrobiales bacterium
ATAAATGACTTATGAACTCTTGTGAAATCGCCCGGGGAAAGCAATCCTTCAACATCTTTCAAATTATCACGTATGATAAATTTCTTTTCGGCAGTATGTATTTCAATATAATCACTCAAGCCTTTGAGGAAAAGAATTTCATCAAGAAAAATCTTAACATTCTTGCCGTCAGCATTTACAAATATAAAATCCTGTTTTTTACTGATTTTTCCGTTGGCAAGATTTGCTTTTTGTGAAGCCATTTGCTCATGTGCTTTGTCGATAGCTTTTAAAAATCTGGAAAATGAGAATGGCTTAATTAGATAATCAATGGCATTGTAATTGTAACTTTCGACAGCATAATCATCATAAGCCGTTGTGAAAATAACAAGTGGATTTTTATTCAAAGATTCCAGCATTTCAAAACCGGATAGATCAGGCATTTGAATATCTAAAAAAATCAAATCAATCGTTTTATTTTTTAAAATTTGCAAAGCTTCAAGAGCAGAAGTACATTTATCTTCAAGTTCAAGAAACTCAATTTTGTTGATATAATCCTCGATTATATCGAGAGCCAGGGGCTCATCATCCACAGCAAGACATTTGAGTATCATTTTAATCTCAACTCTAATTCTACATGAAATTTATTATCTTTATTCTTAATATCAAGTTTGTGTTTTCCAGGATAAAGCAAATCCAGTCTCCTTTTTACGTTTTTCAATCCAACTCCTGTTGTTTCATCTTTATTTCTTTGTCCGACATGGTTGTCAACGGTTAAAAAGAGGGAATCTTTGATTAATTCTAGTTTGAAATAAATGAAAGCATCAGTTGAAGTAATATCTGCATGCTTAAAAGTATTTTCAACAAATGGTATTAACAGCATTGGACTAATTTGTGCCTGAGCATCATCAATTCTGATGTCGGATGTAACTATTTCAGGATTAGAAAGACGTAAGCGCTGGAGCTCTATAAAACTTTTTACGTAGCTTATTTCCTTAACCAGTTCAATTTTCTCTTTTGAATTTTCTTTGAGCATATACCTCATCAAATCGGAGAGCATCAGAACAGCTTCGGGTGCACTGTCGGATTTCCTTTGCACGAGAGAATAAAGGTTATTCAATGTATTAAATAAAAAATGAGGGCTTATCTGAGATTTCAGCAGTTTAATTTCCGAAACGGTTTTTTCACGTTCGAGTTCATCCTTTAACTTCAAATTATTGAACCAATCCAAAGTAAATTTAGCACCTGTGCTTACCAGTAAATAAAACATTATTTGAAATAGTAGATATGGTACTGCTTTCAATCTGTCATCGAAATAAAAATCACCGCTTTTAAAATACCAATCTAAAATCCTTGCCTGTAAAATATAGATTAGAATTGTAACTGCAATAACTGACAATACCGCCGATAAATAGCTCCAGTATTTTCTTCGCGAAAGAAATTTCGGAATAATATAAAGGTAGTTTAAGTAGAATATTCCAAGTATTATGACAAAGAAAGTCGCCTGTTTAAAAATAATATTTTGTACCCCGTATAATTCCAGATAGTTGGAATCGAGGGTTAAAATAATATTAATAACATATAAAAGCCAAAAAATTATATGTACAACTATTTCAGTGCTTCTGTTCATAAATACAAAACTATAAATATTTATAGAATTTACAAGATATTTTATTAACGTAAATGGAAGGATTTTTGTTTCAACAATTAGGTGAAAAAGCAAAAAAGTGAAAAGGTAAAACTAAATTCTATGACAAAGAACATTGGGAAAATAGTAAGAACTATTTATTTGCCTTCAATCTCAAACCATGTCATTAGTTTCATTGTTTCGTAAATGCCTTTGGGTAGTTCCGGACGGGGACCTAATTCAAAGACTTTGACGATTTCCATACTTTGTCCAATTTCTTCTCTTTCAAATTCTTTGATATACTCAAGAGCTTCTTCGTTTGTTTCTGCCGCAACAGTATATATAGTTTTAAAAATATCTGTCAGTTCTTCTGATTTGTAAATGTATGTCAATTTACCTTTAATCTGAATACGCTTCAATTGTGTATTATCTGATAAATGGTATTTCAATTCCCGAATTAACCATAAAATATTTTTATTAGACCTGTTGAAATGTGCAGACTTTAGTGCATATTTTAAAGCTTCATTTTTATCTCCGCTGATTTCTATCATCGCAGAAGCTAAAAGAGAATAAATTTCAGAAATTTCTTTATCTCCTTCTCCATAAGCTCTTTGCGGTAATTTTTGCGCAGAATCAGTTGCGTAACGGCAAAGCTGAGAGAATTCCCTGTTTTTCCAAAAACGAACGATATTTTTCAGACATTCTTTTTTATATTTCAGTTCATCATCACTGAACTGCATTTTCAATTCACTTTCCTTTAAGACAATTTTCTTTTCTTCCATCTTTCCTTCTTCTTTTATTTTTCAATAATTAATGGTATACAATTGCAATGCTTTGCAACAAGCGGCTTAGCATTCTCCGCAGTTTTCCTGTCCTTATATTCACCAATTATTACGCCAAACATTGTTGCACTGCCGATTTTCTTTGGTAAAACATTAGCGACCAGTCTCAATTTAGTAAATTTCGCGGCTTCGTTTTTTGCCGCTGTTTGTGTGGAATATATTCCCACCTGGAGAGCAAATTTACCTGTTGGGACAGGAAGTACGTCTTTTGTAATTTCTTTTACTTCCGGTATTTGTTCTTCACTAATGGCTTCTTCCGTCTCTGATTCTTCGTCTTCAATACCGGATAAAGCATCTTGATTTAAAGTAATCTTAACAGCATTTATATGTTTATTTTGTTGGCTTACTGCAACGTTTACAGCATTAGAAGCAAAATTTAGATATTCAGAATCAGGAAAATTTTTTCTAAAATCATTTAAATATGTTTTTGCCTGAGTTGTATCACCGGTAATTGAATAATATTGAATCAAACGAAGATATGCATCGTCAACCCATTCGCTTTTAGGATATTTTGATAAAATATCTTTGTAGATACCAATTGCTAAAGAGCCGTCTTCCAAGACTACTCCATGAAGAAATTTAACTCCGGCATCATTAGGATATTTTGCCAGTAATTCAGGTAATTGAATTTTAGCTTCGTCCACCCTGCCATCAGAAACCAAGCGTAAGCAATCCTTGATTTCCTCAGTTTGCGAATAAACCGCAGAAGAAGCAATCAAGAATATAAAAATAGTAATAATATATGTTTTCATAAAATTTCTTTCAATTTGAAATAATTTAAATAATAATATAAAACTGTTTTCACATAATCCCAAATATATTTGCAATTATAATATCAAACCAATACTAAAATACCCATATAAAGGTCCCCATGCAACTGCATTTGGATTTTTCAGGAAGTATGAACTTCTGCCTAATGAAAATTTTGCAGGACCAACAGGTGTATCCAATCCAATTGTTATTCCAATACCATGCTTTAAAGTACTTAAACGAATCGTTTGAAAGTTTTCCCAAACATATCCTAAATCGTACCTTAAAGACAGATACGTATCGAAAAAAACATAGTAGGGAGATTTTATTCTGTATTCAAGGGAACCAACGGCTATTTGAAGTCCCCTCGACTCGTCTGCCCTCATCCCGAAAAATATATCCTGCCCACCTAAATTATAGAATTCAGGTAAAGGGGTTGTTTCATCTGCAAAACCAAATTGTACTGAAGGTTTAATAGTACTAATTCCAAATGAGTTATTTGAATGATAGTGGAAATTCACCTTTGAAAAACTGATATTGTCAGAAGTACTGAAAAACGATGATTCTAAAGCCATATCAACGACACTTCCTTCCGTAGCAAAATCCGGACGGTCTTCAGTATCAAATATAGCACCCATTTTTAATGTTATAAACGATTTGAAATCAGGTAAATATTTTACAGTATCATCCCAATATCTGAAATTTTCGTATCGAATTGCAGCAGAAACTGTACCTTTTCTTTCAATCTGAGCTCCTAACATAAGTCTGGCTCCAAAACTTTCCTCAGTAAGTTCACCAACCCGTTCATTTTCGAATCTGTTTCTGTTGTGTAAATCTTTTACCTGAAAAAGGTATCTGTCAATGTTATTATAATAGATGGAATATGAACTGGTTAACATAGTATTAAAAATTCTGGTGTTTTCCGCTTTAAAAATCAAGGATTGATTTCTAATTCCTCCGGCATATCTAAGAGAAACCCTGGTTCCTAAGTTAAATGCATTATCCTGGATAAGGTCAACCCCAAGTTGAGCATATCTTTCGTTATCAACTCTTAAACCAAGTCTGATTGTCTGGTCACCTATATC
>CAZEHW010000258.1:0-1154 GCA_964511865.1 uncultured Hyphomicrobiales bacterium
AATTCACCTCCTGCAAGCTTAATGTCTTCCTTATCTTCTTCAATAATAATCGTATAAGATTCCCTTTCGGCATTTGCATATTGAGCTTTTGCGATATCATTAAGACCAAAAGTCTTGGTCATATAATCAGGCAAATCTATATATACTATATTGCCCATTTTCTGCTTAGTAAATCCCTTCTCCTGAGCATTCATTCCATTGGTAGCAAATGCTAAAACCAAACATATTGTTGCCAAAATTATTCTATTTATCATAAATTTTTCTTCTTTCTAAAATGTTCAATCAATTATTTATTTTTCAAAACGCAATAAGTCAGTAACACGGAGTTACACAGAGATTACACAGAGAGCCGCAGAGATTTTAACTTATAAAAATTTTTCCTCCGTGAAACTCTGTGTCTCCTCTGAGGAACTCTGTGTAATTGAATTCTGTTTTAATTTCATGTTAAATTTTATTTTCTTAATTCAAACTCCCAAACACAATAATAATCCTCATTTTCGATTTCCGGAGGACAGGACAAACATTTTGTTTCAAATCTGCCGTCAATCGTTTTTGCAAAATAAGAATATTATACGATACCGTCATACTTGCAGGGAAAATCTTTCAGTCCTTTTTTGCGTCTTGCAGCTTGAACTCTGCATGTTTTAACAAAATATCTGATTGTTCTGTCATCAATAATCTCTACCCTATCTTCATTCAAAGTTGAATACAGCCGGAATTTCAATGCTTTTGCCAATCCTTCTAAACCGGAATTTTCCCCTAATTGAAGAAAATCAATCAGCCGTTTAGCTTCAACGACAGTAAATTTTCGCCATGCTTCCCTGTCGTAATCCATAGCTTTTTCAATACCTTCGACTTCCTCAATTGACAAGAACCAACAACCGTCATGAGCCAACCAATTTTTAGCATAGATATTCAGCAACTCAATCAGTTGTTCTCTCGATAAATCTTCAATTTTTTCAAAATTAACCATCATCCATATCCTTAAATATTAGTAAAAATCCCTATTTCACGCAAAGCCGCTAAGATGCAAAGCCCGCAAAGTTTAATCATTGAAAATTGTCAATTGATTGAAAATTGCAAAATTGAAAATTTCATTTTACATTCTACATTTTACATTTTACATTAAAAAAGTCAATTGTCAATTCTTACGA
>CAZEHW010000258.1:1164-4233 GCA_964511865.1 uncultured Hyphomicrobiales bacterium
GTGTGGGAGTTCGATTCTCCCCGGGGCCACCATACTAAAAACACAAACATAATATACTCCCTGCGGAAGTGAAGAAACATCAAGTTGAACATTATTACCATTAACAACCGGATTTGGCAATACAATTTCATTTCCAAGCCCTGAATAAATTTTTATTATAGAAAAATCGGTTAAAAATGAATTTTCAAATTGTATGTTTAAAGTGTTTGATGTTGGATTAGGGAAGATTTGAATTTGATAATTTTCATTTTTTTCAGTTTCTACATCAGTGATTAAATCTGAGATTTTTGCACGGAAAATACCACCTCCAGTACCTGCAAATATGTAATTTCCACTTATCGTAAATGATAAGACGTAAATATTAGTTAATCCTGATTTTTTTTGAGTCCAAGAATTGCCATGATTTGTTGAAAAATAAGCACCATTAAAATAAGTTCCGGCAAATATTATATTCCCACTATTATATAATGATTGAATAACTGAACTGGTGAGCCCTGAATTTTTTTGAGTCCAGTTTTCACCATTATTGGTGGATAAAAATACACCACAATCGCAAGTACCTGTAAATAGGAAATTGTCACTAATGATTATTGAATTAATACAAGAACTTGTTAGTCCAGTATTTTTTGGGATCCAACTATCTCCTTTATTTGTTGATAAAAGTACTCCAAATTCTCTAGTTCCTGCGAAAACATTATCGCCTATTAAAGCCAATGATAACACATTATTTTCCCATAACCCTGAATTTTTCCAAGTCCAACTATCACCATTATTAGTGGATAAAAAAACTCCACATTCTCCAGTTCCTGCAAAAATATTATTATCTTTTATCGCTAAAGAATAAACGTTTGGATCTAAGAGTCCTGAATTTTTTTTTGTCCAACTTTCACCCATGTCAGTGGACAAAAATACACCACCAGGAAGAGAACCAGCAAAAATGTTATTACCGCTGAGAATTAATGCCCTTACATAAGTATCTGTTAGACCTGAATTTTTTTGTATCCAGTTTTCACCGTTATCTGTAGATAAAAATACACCACCATTTGTACCAGCAAAAATGCTATCTCCGTTTATTGCAAATGAATGTACATATCCACCATATAATCCATTATTACATTCCATCCACTGTGCATGATTATGGGTAGTGAATGCTATCAAACAAACTATTGAAATTATTATTTTCATTTTCACATCAGCACCATTTTGTTTATATCAGAATTTTTGTTTTTATTTCAAACATTCAATCCCGCTGGGATTGTTGAACCTTTGGATTCATTCATTTTCTACAAACATTCAATCGCTCTGCGATTGTTCTTCACACTAGCCACGACTTTCAAGTCGTGGTACAAGTTAACAGATAAATCGGCTTTAGCCACCAATATATTTTGGACTAAAGTCCGGGAACATGGGGATAATCATTTACCCCCGACTTAAAAGTCGGGGCTAGTTATTCCTTCCCTCATTCTGTCTTTCCGTCCTTCTGTTTTTCCTTTCTCCCTTTTTCCTTTTTCATTTTACATTCTACATTAGCGAAACTACATTCCGCGTCTGTATTTCCCTCCTATCTCATACAGCACTTTCGTTATCTGACCCATTGAGGCATGTTCGACTGTGTTCAGCAGTTCTTCGAAGACATTCCCGTTTGTAAGTGCTACTTCTCTGACTTTGTGCAAAGCTTCATCAATTTCGTTTTTGTGTTTTGCCTGGAAATCACCTAATTCTTTCAATCTGTCTTGTTTTTCTTCTTCGCTTGCCCTGGTTATCAACATATTGTCATAAGGGCTTTCGCTTCCTTCACTTAAATAAGTGTTCACACCGATAATCGGATACTCGCCGGATTGCTTCATGTATTCGTAATACATTGATTCTTCCTGAATTTTCGAGCGCTGATATTGAGTTTCCATAGCACCCATGACACCACCGCGACGGGAAATTCTTTCGAATTCCTGAAGTACTGCTTCCTCGACTAAATCTGTCAATTCCTCATTTATAAATGCTCCCTGGCTGGGATTCTCGTTTTTCAGCATACCGAACTCACGGGCAAGGATTAGCTGAATAGCCATAGAACGGCGTACAGATTCCTCCGTGGGTGTCGTAACAGCTTCATCGTATGAATTTGTGTGCAGTGAATTGCAATTGTCGTAAAAGGCAATTAAACCCTGCAATGTTGTACGAATATCATTAAAATCAATTTCCTGAGCATGAAGAGAACGTCCCGATGTCTGAATGTGATACTTCAGTTTCTGAGATTTGTCATTAGCACCGTATTTATCCCTCATGGCAACAGCCCAAATCCTGCGTGCTACCCTGCCAATTACAGAATATTCAGGGTCCATACCGTTAGAGAAGAAATAGGAAAGATTCGGTGCAAAGTCGTCAACTTTCAGACCGCGTTTGAGGAAATACTCTACATAGGTAAATCCGTTTGCAAGTGTGAATGCAAGCTGTGTTATTGGATTTGCTCCTGCTTCTGCAATGTGATAACCGCTAATCGAAATTGAATAATAGTTTCTGATATTATTCTTTGAAAGATATTCTTGCAAGTCACCAATTAATTTCATTGCAAAATTGATAGAGAATATACATGTATTTTGCCCCTGGTCTTCTTTGAGCATATCTGCCTGAACTGTTCCTCTCAGCTTACGGAATGTATCAATTTTCAATTTCTCTTTTTCTTCAACTGAAAGTTTCTTACCTTTTGATTCTGCTTTTTCCAATTCCCTGCGATATGCCAAGATGAAAAAGAATGCTACCATAATCGGCGCAGGTGCGTTGATTGTCATTGATACGGATGTTAATGGATCTAACTGGTCAAATCCTTTGAGCAAAGCATCCATATCCTCAATTGTGCAGATAGAAACACCGCTCTCACCTATTTTGCCGTATATGTCCATCTGAGTTGAAGGGTCTTCTCCGTACAGCGTGATTCCGTCAAAAGCTACAGATAATCGCTTTGCATCATCACCTTTGCAAAGGTAATGGAATCTTTTGTTTGTTCTAGATGGTCCGCCCTCACCTGCAAATTGTCTTTTCGGGTCTTCGGTTGTTCTCTTGAATGGAAAAACTCCC
>CAZEHW010000259.1:0-2818 GCA_964511865.1 uncultured Hyphomicrobiales bacterium
TTTCACTGTTATAAACCTGTGCCGGCATTTCATTAGCAATAAAAAGTATAGTAATAAACAATAAAATCTGCTTTTTCATTTTTTGCCTTATAGTTTTTTTAACAAAACAATTAAAAAATTATCTATCATCACCTCATAGGTGGAAATCCAATTCACTCAAGTACTTTCAAAACAATTTTACTGGGATATTCTTTTGAATGATAAATCCTGTGATAAGCTTTAATAAAATCTTTTTCCTCTGCACTATAAATATCAACAAAAGTCTGTGGATTACGATCAAAGAAAGGAAACATACTACTTTGAATTTGTATCATTATCCTGTGACCTTCTTTGAATGTATGATAAGCATCGTTTAATTTAAATTTTATATTTGCGACTTCATTCGGAATAAATGGCTCCGGATTTTCATAATTGTTTCTGAATTTTCCACGAAATATTTCATAACGAATGAGTCTTTGATATCCACCCATTTCAACTCCGGCAGGATTTGGATCAGGATTTTTCATATCGTAAGGATAAACATCAATAAGTTTTACTACCCAGTCCGCGTCTGTTCCAGTTGTCGAAACAAAAAGGTCAGCAATGATTTGTCCTGCTATGGTTATATCACTTTCAAGCGGTTCCGTTTGAAATGAGACTACATCAGGGCGTGTAAAAGTAAACCGTTGATCTTCAATCATATATTGTTCCCTGTAAAATCCACGTGAGTCTATAAATTTACTAGTGTAAGGAACAGGATTATTTGGATTACTTAAATATTCTGTGAATTTAATTTCATTAGGTTTTTTACTGAAGGATAGTTCACCATAATCATTGAAAAACACTTCCATATCTTGTGCAATTGGTGGTGCCCACGCATCAAAATTTTTCCACTTGTTATATCCAGTATTAAATAAATATGCACTTTTTAAATTCAATTCTCCTTCTCCTTTTAGATAGTATTTGAAGAAAAGAGACAGAATTTCATCACGGAAATATTCTGCCGTATTACTACCGAAATAAAAGTCGTTTAATGAATCCCCCTTACCATTAACCCAGTGTCCATGTGTCCAGGGTCCCATTACTATAAAGTTTTTATTTTCGGCATCATTTTGCTCAATAGTTTTATAAATATTCAATGCACCATAAAGGTCTTCGGAATCATACCATCCACCAACAGTAAGAACGGCAGGTTTAATATTCTTTAAATGCGGAAGAACATTTCTGCTTTGCCAAAAGTTATTATAGTCTCCGTGAGTCATTAAAGTATCCCAAAAAGGGATTTCGTTGTTCAGATAATTCCTATTTAAATTCTTTAAGGATCCAAGATTTAAAAAGAAAGTATATGCATCCGGAGAAGTATATTGAATTGATTGAGGCCATGTTGTTGTCAGTTCATTACGTGGAATTCCAAATGTTTTAAAGAAATTAAAAGACATCAATAAAGAAAAAGCGCCGTTATGATGCATATCATCACCAATAAACCAATCGGCAATCGGAGCCTGCGGAGAAACTGCAACTAAATTTGGATGAGCATCTATCGCTCCCATTATAGTATAAAAACCCGGATATGAATTTCCCCATTGTCCGACCTTCCCATTATGGTTTTCAATATTATGAATCAGCCACTCAATAGTGTCGTAAGTATCACTGCTTTCATCAATATCATTTACACTTTGCTTAATTGGAATGCAAGGCCGCATATTATCATATTCGCCTCCAGACATAAATCTACCTCGTACATCCTGGAACACAAAGATATACCAGTCTTCAATAAACGATTTTGATGGAGTCAGAATATTTCTAAAAACATTTTCTCCATAAGGAGCTATACTATATGGAGTTCGCATTAAGAGAATAGGATATTTTTCAGATTTATTTTTCGGTGAATAAACTATTGTATATAATTCAACGCCATCTCGCATTGCAATTTTATATTCTTTCTTAGTATAGTTTTGTTGAAGATATTCTGCTGAAGAATTAGATTGAGAGCAGGAAACAATATTTAATAGAAGACAAATTATCGAAAAGAAAACCGGTAATCGGAAAGTTTTCATAAATTTAAATATTTTTAATAAAGAGATTTTATAACTCAATTAAAATTAGTTGATTTTAGAATAAATGAAAACCGTGCTGAAGAAGTTCTATGCTTAATATTGTTTATTAGTATTTTAGCAGAGTTGTTTTTAAGGAGTAAAACATTTGTCGGATATAGAAGCCGCTTTAATTTTATTTGTTGTTGGAACAGTTGCTGCATTCATAAATGTTAATGCCGGCGGTGGTTCATCTTTAACACTGCCAACTCTTATTTTTCTTGGTTTAGATTCTGCTCTTGCAAACGGGACGAACCGGGTTGCAATATTGTTTCAAAATGTCTCTGCAGTCTATGCATTCAAACGAGAAAAATATTACGAATTAAAAAATAGTATGATTCTCTCTGCGCTCACACTCCCCGGAGCAATTCTTGGTGCAGTCCTTGCAGTAACCATCAGCGATGGCTTATTCAGAAAAATCCTTGCAATTGTTATGATCGGGATAATTATTACAATGCTTATACCAAATAAAAAGCAGACTGAATTTAACAGTAATCTTACAATTAACTGGAAAGTATTGATTGCTATGACCGGCATTGGTTTTTATGGAGGATTCATTCAGGTTGGTGTTGGCTTTATGATAATGGCTGCTTTGCAAAAACTTATGAAGCTTGATTTGATAAGAATTAATATGCACAAAGTTTTTGTTGTATTAATATTTACTGTACCAGCATTTCTTGTTTTCCTGTTCACAGATAACATTAACTGGTTTTACGGATTGACTCTATCCGCCGGAAATGCTTTTG
>CAZEHW010000259.1:2828-4217 GCA_964511865.1 uncultured Hyphomicrobiales bacterium
TTTAACGCTGGCTGCGGGGAATGCATTTGGCGGCTGGTGGGGTGCAAAACTTTCGGTTAAGAAAGGTGAAAAATTAATCAAAGCAGTTCTAATCGTTGCTATTTTAATAATGTCTCTCGAACTATTAAATATCTTTTAGGACAAATATGAAACGTGATATCAATTGTAAAATTGAACTTAACAACGGATTTGAAATTCCTCAATTTGGGCTAGGAGTTTACCTCACCAAACCTTCGGAATGTGTTAATGCTTGTCTCAGCTCTTTTGAAGCAGGATACAGGCATATTGATACCGCTAGTATATATGGAAATGAAAAAGAAGTTGGCGAGGCAGTAAAAAGAAACGGAATTCCGAGAAAAGAAATTTTTGTAACAACCAAATTATGGAATGATGATCATGGTTACGATAAAGCATTAAAAGCATTTGACAAAAGTCTAAAGAATCTTGGTCTGGATTATATTGATCTTTACTTAATTCATTGGCCTGGAACAGATAAACGGAAAGAAGCATGGAAAGCTTTAGAAAATATTTATGAATCCGGAAGATGCAGGACAATTGGTGTTAGCAATTACATGATTCATCATCTTGAGGAATTGCTTGGTTATGCTAATATAATTCCTGCTGTTAACCAGGTGGAGTTTCATGCATTTCTGTATCTGAAAGATTTACTAGAATTTTGTGCTAAACATAAAATTGCCCTTGAGGGTTATTCCCCTTTAGCAAAAATGAAAAGGTTAGACAATTCTATTGTTGAACAAATGATGAAAAAATATTCCAAGTCTTATGCTCAGATAATGATAAAATGGAGTCTTCAACACGGCGTTATAACAATTCCTAAATCAGCAAAGCGTGAAAGGATTTTCGAAAATGCAAATGTTTTTGATTTTGAAATTTCGGATAGTGATATGAAAATTCTTAACGGACTTGATGAAGGTCTACGATTGTCCTGGAATCCGATGAAAATAAAATAATTCGATAGAAATTCTTCTAATTAAATTCTTTCACTAAAAATTTTCCCGTCAAACTTTTTTTATTCTTAATAATCTGTTCTGGAGTTCCTTCAGCAATTATTTTTCCACCTGCTTCTCCCCCTCCGGGACCGAGATCAATTATCCAGTCTGCTGTTTTAACAACATCAAGATTGTGTTCAACAACTACAACCGTATTTCCTTTTTCAACAAGTTTATTTAGAACATTGAGAAGAATTTTCACGTCTTCAAAATGAAGTCCTGTTGTCGGTTCATCAAGAATGTAAAGTGTTTTACCTGTACTAACTTTACTTAACTCGGTAGCAAGTTTAACTCTTTGAGCTTCTCCGCCGGAAAGTGTGGTTGCCTGTTGACCGAGTCGAATATATCCTAATCCGACATCGTGAATAGCTTGTAATTT
>CAZEHW010000260.1:0-4200 GCA_964511865.1 uncultured Hyphomicrobiales bacterium
CAATTAGAAAGTAATATGAATTACGAAATAAATCAATTAAAAGAACAAATAAAATTGTTAACAGAAAGACTCATATAACATATTTATCAAGTAAACAACATATATATATTTTTTTTCAAAATATATATATACAATGAGTGAAGTAAGTAATTGTGGAGGAAATTGTCAAGATAGGTTTTTTTTGGGACCACCTGGACCTGCTGGTCCAAGAGGCCCGCCTGGCGCAGATGGAAGAAATGGGTTAAGGGGTGACATTGGGCCTGAAGGACCAAGAGGACAACAAGGAGACCGTGGTGACAGAGGTGAAAAAGGAGACCGTGGAGAACGAGGTGAAAAAGGAGACCGTGGTGATCGTGGTGAAAAAGGAGATACTGGTGAAATGTTTACTCAAACCGGAATCGACTTTGGTAATTACATAATTTGGGATGGATGTAAATGGGATCCTGTTGTCACTTCTAACTTACATTTAGGAATTAATGCTGGACGGACGGTACAAAGCCCTTACAGTATTGGGATTGGATATGATGCTGGAAGTATCAGACAAGGTACTGTTAATACAAATGAAAATGAAAATGAAAATGAAAATGAAATTTTTGCTGGAAATGCAATTGCAATAGGCAATAAAGCTGGATACAATTTGCAAAAATATAATTCTGTTGCTCTGGGTGCTGAATCTGGAATGTTTGAACAAAACTACAATTCGGTTGCGATTGGCTTTCAAAGTGCAAAATTCTCTCAAAATAAAAACTCTGTTTCTATTGGTTATTTGTCATCTGAATTGAATCAGGGTGAATCATCTGTTAGTATTGGAGACATGGCTGGCAGAAATACTCAGAAAGACTTTTCGGTCGCTATCGGAAAATATGCAGGAAAAGAACTTCAGTCATTTCAATCTGTGGCTGTTGGGAATTATGCAGGTGAAAATAATCAGGAACAATATTCTATTGCAATCGGAGCAGAAGCTGGGAGATATCAACAAGGATATAATTCGATTGAATATACAAATTTCGCAGTTGATCCTGCTGACTTGGGACACTCGATTGCAATCGGTCATTTTGCGGGATATGATGAACAAAAAAATTACAGTGTTGCGATTGGATTTAATGCAGGTAAAACTGAACAAAATACAGCGAGTGTATCGATTGGAAAAGAAGCAGGCAAAGAATATCAGAATGTTGATTGTGTTGCAATCGGTACAGAAGCGGGTAAACATAAACAACAACTTCAGAGTGTGAGTGTAGGATACTCCTCAGGGCAATCAAATCAATCATTATATTCAGTTGCAGTCGGACCGTCTGCAGGAAAAATTAATCAAGGACACGGTGATAGAAATCCAGAGATTTTTAATTCGAGTTCAGGATATTCAATTGCAATCGGAAGTCAAGCAGGTCAGGACAGACAAGAATCTTATTCAATCGCAATCGGTCGACAAGCTGGGTTCAACATACAACAACAAAATTGTATTGCGATCGGGACAGAAGCGGGATACCAAAATCAAGGTTTTATTGAGGGTGCACAACCACCATTCGGCAATTCGATTTCTATTGGAAATATGGCAGGTCGAGTTAGTCAGGGTAATTATTCGGTTGCGATTGGAAGTAATGCTGGAAAGGAAAATCAATATCCTTCTTCTATTGCTATAGGCGTCAATTGTGCATCTATCTATCAAAGAGACAATTCAATTGCAATTGGAAATATGGCTGGCAACGAATATCAAGGTAATAGTTCTATTGCTATTGGATTTAATGCAGGACAAAAAAATCAGAATAGTGCTTCAATTGCAATGGGAGAACAATCTGCAAACATTAATCAATCTCCTTATTGTATTGCACTTGGTTTCCAAGCAGGAAAATCAAATCAAGGCGGAAATTTGAATAGGACTAATAATATTGGTTTTTCAATAGCTATTGGTAGTGGTTCTGGACAAACAAATCAAGAATCTTCTGCAATTTCCATCGGACAATTGTCTGGAGCAACGAATCAAGGAGGTGCGTGTATTTCTATAGGAAGAGAGGCTGGAAATTCAAATCAGAATTTTTCATCTGTTGCAATAGGTGATCGGGCTGGTACATATACACAAGGTAAAGCTGTAGGTACATTTGCAGGTGAATGTGTTGCTATTGGGTATTTTGCAGGTCATTTGAATCAAGAATATGGGTCTATTGCGATAGGAGGTGGTGCAGGCCAAACAAATCAAAAAACAAAGTCTGTTGCAATCGGATACGAGGCTGGAAAAAGTAACCAAAATATTTATTGTATTGCAATCGGTGTTGAATCAGGAAGATACGATCAGGGATTTGTTTTTGAAGGTTCTTCAGGTAGTTGTGTTAGTATAGGACATTTTGCAGGTCATTTGAATCAAGAATTTGGTTCTATTGCTATTGGAACAAATGCAGGTTCATTCAACCAAAAGGCAAAGTCGATTGCAATTGGATATGACGCTGGAAAAAATAATTTAGGACAATATTCGATAGCGATAGGAAATAAATCATCGACCAGTCAAAGTAAATGTATTGTATTAAATGCAGATGATGTTGAATTGAATGGAACAAGTACTGGTTTTTTTGTAAATCCTATCCGAAATATTTTGTCTGATGTTATTCTGCTTTATAATCCGATTACTAAAGAAGTAACATATGATTCTAGATTATTTACTACAAATATTAGAATGGGTACTAGAGCAGGTCTTACTAATCAAGCATTATATGCGGTAGCAATAGGTGTTGATGCAGGAAATACAGATCAAAACTCATATAGTATAGCAATAGGAATGAATTCAGGTAAAACGAACCAGCAATCTAAATCCATCGCAATAGGTTTTGGAGCAGGTTTACAAAATCAAGGTACTAATAGTATAGCTTTAGGAGCTGATGCAGGATATAATAATCAAGCTACAAATAGTATTGCAATAGGAAATAAAGCAGGAGAAGAAAATAATACAAAACAGTCTATTTGTATAGGATATCGCGCAGGATATTCACAAAATTCTACTTCTGAAGATAATATATTTATAGGACCAAGTAATTTAGCTGGTCAAGCTTACTCTGTTATGGGATGGAGTAGAAATTATTGGGTTGGAGGCGCTCAGTATCCAAGTGGAAGATATCCCCTATTGGGAAATAAAAATATTATTATTGGATTTGACCATGGGATTAGTGACGGTACAATAAATTATTGGGGGAGTCACAATATTTTTATTGGGAAAGGATTTTTAATGAATACTTATGAACAAAACCGTGGAATATTTATAAACAATACTAATGATGTACTTGAAATACGTGCACCTGCACAATTTAGTCAACAGAATCCAGGATTTAACCGTTCTATTAATGGAAGGCTATTCATTGCGGCTTTACCAGGAAGTAATAGCGTACAAACAACTGATACACGAATTTTACGTTATGTTGTTGGTGGTAATTCTAACGGTCTGGACATAGGTGATATTTTTCATTTAGAAACATCTTCAGATTACAGAATAAAAAAAGACTTTAAAGCGGTTGATTTAACAAAATGCTACAATATGGTAAGACACATGACACCGATAGAATACCGATTTAGACATAACAATTTGATGGACGTTGGATTTTTAGCTAATGAATTTGTAGATGAAGACCCTGAAAATTATTTTAAAATTATAAAAAAATTACCACATGATTTGAAAAATATCGAATCTTTGGGTAAGCTTTATAAAGATACATACAATAATTACTTTATAGAAATCGATAGTAACAGCAATAGTATTTTTGAATATTACGAAGAAAAGATAATCAAGTGGGATTTAAATATATTTGGTGAAGTAGATCAAATTCCAATTAAAGAAGGACTAAAAGCTGGAGATAAATTAAACGTTTTATATAAGAACAAAGAAGGTGTCACTAACGACGTAAAATTAGTAATTACAACAATTATTTCAAACAAGAAAGTTTCTGTGGAATATCAGTATTGGATGGGTGAGAGTTTTCAAAATACCAATGAATTACAAATATATATCACAGGCCAATATGTTAATGACTTGTATGAATTAGAAAATGAAAGAATACCTTACGTATTATTTGGTGGTGTTCAAAAATTAATGTTAAACTTTGAAAATCAAGAAAAAGAAGTAAATTCATTAAAACAAGAGAATACAGAATTAAAAAATAAAGTTAATGAAATGGAACAAAATATGAATCAGATGTCTTCACAAATCGCCGACTTGCA
>CAZEHW010000261.1:0-3849 GCA_964511865.1 uncultured Hyphomicrobiales bacterium
CCGCTGAAATATACTACGTTAATACGGATCATGAAAAAGCACTCATGAGATTCAGACAGCTCGAAGAAGTGGGACGATTACGCACCAACACACTTCTTGCCATAATGGGACAAATGAGATGTTATTACGAACTGGATGAGTTCATACAGTGCATTGGTATCGCAGAAAAGATTCTGAACCTCTCATACGCCAGCTCAGACGACAAAACGGAAGCACATTTTTATACAGGCAAATCAATGCTTGAGCTTAACAAACCTGATCAGGCATTAACTTCATTCAACATTGTAGTTAAAAATAATCTGGCAGATTTAGGTGCAGAATCGAAGTATCTGATAGCTTATATCCATTTTTTACAGGAGAAATATGACATTGCCATGGATGATATTCTGGAACTCAAAGATAATTTTGCCAACAACGATTATTATGTGGCAAAAGGATTCATTCTGCTATCAGATATTTTTATAAAAATGGGTGATTATTTCCAAGCAAAATCTACTTTAAAGAGTATCATATCCAATTATCCGAAAGACGACTTGAAGAAAATTGCAGAAGAAAAGTTGCAGCAGATCGTAGATGCGGAGACTAAGATTGAGACTGAGAAAGAGGATGAAGAAAGCAAAGAGATAGAAATTGAAAACGAATAAAAGAAAAATTATGTTTATGAATAATAGTATAAAGCTTATTCTTACAGCGTTATCAGTACTTATTGCCTATGTTGTCGTAGCACAGGAGGAGGAAGATAAACGTATATATAACTAATCCATTTTGGTAGAAAGAGCCTATATGCCCAAACTGACCGATGCCATCAAACTGGATGTAGTACCTGTGAATGAACGTATTGAGATCAAGAAACCTGAGATTACCTATGTAGCAAAGGCAACATTGATTAAGGCCGAAACATCTAAAACTGACAAAATACCTCCGGTAGTTCTGATCAAAACAGATAGGAAAAAGCTTGACAGGGTAATGATTAAAGCCGGTTACGGGAATTACAACAACATTTACGCAGAGGGATTCTACAATACGATTAACTCGCGCGACAAGACCTTTGCAGCACATTTGCTTCATCATTCAGGAAAATCTACCGTAAAGTACAGTAATGCTTCGCAGCAACTGGCTGAACTAACCTCAAGTTTCCTGTTCAGGGAAAAAAGCCTATTCATGAAAGGCTATTTCGACAATAACCGCTATCATTACTATGGTTTTAATCCGGCCGACAGCATCAGTCACGACACGGTTCAGTCGCAGTTTATCCGTCAGAATTTTATGCTCTCCGGTTTTGAAACCTCATTTACAAACGAAACCGACAAATACAGCAAAACCCGCTACAGAATTGATGCAGAGGTTTATAACTTAAATGATTATTTGCGATTAAATGAAACCGGAATTCAAATTAGGGGAAAAGTGGAACAATACTTCAAAGAGAATCCCATACGTTTTGAAGCAGGCTTCAATCATTACATCATTAATTCCAATCCCGTACTTCACAGAAACATTTTTGACATCAAGGCCAGATATTCCTATTCCCGGGATAAATGGAAAGCTGAAGGAGGATTCGATGCACCGACAGAAACAGACAGCATCGAAAGTAAACCTCATTTTTATCCCGTACTGGCTTTTGAAGGAAAGATCATAAATAATTATTTGCATGGTTTTGCGGGAATACGGGGAGGGCTTTATACCAACAATTATCGCTCACTGGCTTATGAAAATCCCTTTGTTGCACCCAACTTTGAGTTACGTAATACGAATAACAAGTTTGAGTTTTATGCCGGATTTAAAGGAAATTATAAGGAGAAAGCAAATTACAAATTGAGTTATTCCTATCATGAGATAGAGAATCTTTTATTGTTTATTAATGATAGTACTCGACAGGAGCAGTTTCTGGTTATTTACGATTCTTCCAACACCACTCTCAATAAAATACAGGGAGAGCTTCTGCTTAATGTAATACCACAACTGCAGGTTTTCCTTACTTCCAATTACTTCTTCTACTATCAGGATTCTCCGGAGCCTTACCCATGGCATTTACCGATCTTTGACCTTAAAACCACCATTAGATACAACATACAAGAAAAAATTTACATGACATTAGATTATTTTCTAATCGGAAAGCGGTATGCCAAAGATTGGTCTGCTCCTGACACGCCCATTGAACTCAAACCTATAAATGATATAAACTTTGGGATGACCTACAATTTTTCTCACAAAGCAGGTCTCTACTTCAACCTGAACAATATCCTTAATACAAAATACAGCTATTGGAACAACTACGAACTCAGAGGTTTTAACTTTGTTGCCGGTGTGAAATTCAATTTCTGATTAAATTATCCTGTGGCATATATTTTGACTTTTTGAATGAAAATTCTGACTTGCCACGTACCATTCAAATAATATTCTTGTTGTTATTTATAACACCTAATCTTCAAGCACAAGAATCATATTTGCTTCCTGCCAGAATCATTAATGGAGATACTATTCCTATTATTACCCTACCGGAATTTAAGGTGGAGGCAAAAATGAGCGTTAAAATGAGGCGTTGGTACAAAAAAAATCAGAGACTTATACACAATATCAAGGTTACCATGCCTTATGCCAAATTAGCTGCTGCCAAATTGAAGGTCATTGATAGACAAATGGCTAAAATAAGTGATGAGAAATACCGCAAGCAATACTACAAACAACAGGAACAACTTATTATTAAAGAATTTGAGAAGGATATCAGGAAACTCACATTCTCACAAGGCAGGATTTTAATAAAGCTGATTGACAGAGAAACTGGAAGAACCTCCTACACAATTATTCAGGAATACCGAAGCGGACTGACGGCAGCTTTTTGGCAGAGTCTTGCAAAAATTTTCGGATATAATCTAAAAACCGCTTACGATCCTAAGGAAGAAGTGGAAATTGAAACGATCATTAAAATGCTAGGATACGACTAAAATATCCTGATTTTACTCCTCTTTTTGTGTTTTTTTAACCTCCCCACCTTCAGGAAAACCCTCAGGCCTTTTAAAACCTATTGTTGCACTTTTCTGCAATAATTGCTTTCTCTTTTTAATTCTATCCTGAATAACCTCACCTTTTTTAGAAAGTTTCCCTGTACTCATAATTCTTAATATTTCAAATTAAATGACATATATTTCAGCCCGCAAATGTAAATAAATCAGAAATAAAAGCTAATAAAAAAGATAAATAATTTCGTTAATTACACCCCGATGTAATAACTCTTTATTAGTGATAACTTTGTCCACAATACTTTCCGAACCATTCTGAATCTTCACCATACAAACACCAAAGTGAATATCCACTCTGTATTTTTTTCGCAAATCATCCCGAAGAGCAATAATGGGTTCAACAAAATGATTTAAACAAATATAATATGTGTTTTTGTTAACCGCTTCGTAGTTTACTTCCAATTGCTGTCTTTCAATTAGTTTTTTAACATTGTCTAAATCCTCTTGATCGAAAGATTTATCATTTAATGTTTTTAAGGTAAGTAATACTTTATTGAAGCGATGCACAATGATAGGCATATGGATAAAAGGTGTACCTCCCTGTTGAATAAGGGAACCGGTTGTAACCGGAAGCTGATACGGATTCAGTCGGATTGGTATTTTCTTTTCTTCCAGAGGTTTTATCGTTTTATGATGAAGAACTTTTGCCCCAAGATCAGTCAGTTGTCTGGCATCCTGATGATTCATCTCCGGTATTAAAACAGCATCTGCATAATGCTTAGGATCAGCATTAAAAATACCTTGAACATCTTTCCAGAAAACAACATCATCAGCATTAAGAATATACGCCAAAACTGCAGCAGTATAATCAGATCCTTCCCTGCCCAAAGTA
>CAZEHW010000261.1:3859-4179 GCA_964511865.1 uncultured Hyphomicrobiales bacterium
AACCAACAAAACCTTGAGTAATGTATATTTTAAAATCATTTGTAATTACACCTGCCATTTTATTTTCAGAAATGATAAAATCAACATCAGCAAAACGATGACGCGAATTTGTTTTAATAATTGAACGAGCATCCAAAAAACAATTTTCGATTCCTTTCATCTTTAAATATTCAGAGAGAATCTGGCATGAGATCAATTCACCATAACTGACAATCTGGTCATAAAGCACATGATAAGGATAAGACCGATAATCCTCGAATTTGTCAACAATCTCATTAAAAACTAACCGCAACTTCTTAATAGCATCACTTTGAATATTA
>CAZEHW010000262.1:0-4092 GCA_964511865.1 uncultured Hyphomicrobiales bacterium
TCGCTGGATCAATTCTGTTTTCATTAATCAGTAACTCAATTGCTTCAAAAAAGCTGGCAGGGTTTCGTCTTCCATACATTGAACCTGTATATGTTATTGTAAACTTTTCATTTCTTTTCTTTTCAATTTTAGGGAAATCTGCTGAATCAAAACCGTTTGGAACATGATGGAACTTATTTTTATTCAATCTTGGATATTTCGCTAAAGCATCCTTGATAATTCCTTCCCAGGCACATTCAATAGCATTTGCTTCAGTGAAGACAGATTTTTCCATCATCATATCAATTATTTCAGGGATGAACCATCTTTTTGGTACTGAAATAAATCCCCTCCATGGGTCGCGGAAACCTGCAATCCAGGGGAGTCCGCTTCTGCGTTTGAAATTTCTGGCTATCAATGAACAGGTGTATGGGGGAGAGGAACTGTAAATAGCATCAATCTTGTGTTCTTTTTGGATTTTCTTTATCATTTTTCCTGCTGAAAGTCGCCATCCAACTCTTGCGTCAGGAATAAAGAAAGTTGCTCTTATCAATTCAGCAATTTTTTCTTTAAATGTTGATTCCTGACCTTCTTTCTTAATAACGTTCACGTCAATTGCTGTTCCGGGTTTTTTACCTGTAAGCTTTCTGTATAAATCATACGGCTCATAAATATGTGACCTATAAACAGGTACATCTTTAGGGATTTTTTCGAGTAATGATTCATCCCTTGCAGGAAATTGCCCGTTTGATACAGTAAGAACAATGGGATTCCAGCCGAATTCAGGCAGGTACTGAATATGCTTCAATACTCTTTGAACACCCGGACCACCCGAAGGTGGAAAATAATATGCTATGATTAATAAGTTTTTCATCAATAAAATTAATCTTTATACAATAAAAACACAAAAATACAGAGAAAATATAAATAAATATTAATAACGATATAAAGAGTAATTAAAAACCTAATTTTATCATTCAAACCTTAGTAACACAAAAGCAACGCATGTCTGTAAACCTTATTAACTTTTTCTGTAGTTATTGATATAATAAAGTAATAAGGTTTAAAGTTCAGGATACAAGATATTTCAATGTTACTAAGGTTTTAATGGTTTATTTGTTAAATTCTTATTTTATAATTATTCTTTCAAAAAATATTGAACTTGATGATTTAATAACAATAAAATATACACCTGCTCCTGATACAGATAAATCTATCACATTCATTCCACTTTTTATTCTTTCTGATAATATTTCATTCCCAAGAATGTTATAAAGGAAAATTTCATCATCTTTTTCATTTGAATAATTTTCAATAACTAAAATCTCATTATTGATTATTCGATAGGATATATTTGATTCCTCAAATTCTTTGATATTAACTGCACCTTTTTCCCCTGCCAAAATCGTCTGACCTGAGCTTTCATAAGCATAATCCTTCAATGTAAAATAGGTCGGTGCCGCATCAATATCCAACCTTGCCCATCCGTAATAATAAGTACCTAAATCAGAAAAACGCAAACCGATATATTTGTTTTGTACGTTTATCCAATTCCCTCGTGTTCCGTTGTTATTCAAAAAAGCATAATTAGGAGTTATCCAATTTGTTGATTCGTGAGAAATAATGTCATTTTCGTTCAATGCATAAGGATAACCATTTGCATCGCCATAAATCTGTGCTCCACTAAAAGCATTAATTACAACTTCCGGTGGATGTTTCCAAAGGTAAAATGCTCCCTCGGATGCATAAGGCAAAGTTGAATCCGGTTTTGCAAGGTGAAATCCGTAAACATCCCAACTTGACTTAGTAACATCAGGTTCGAGGTCAGTATAAATTATTTGGGCATTCAAAATAACGGATGTGTCGAATACTAATAACAATAAAACGATAATACATTTTGTAACAATCTTCATAATAATCTCCTGAAAAAAAATTATAATTATTAAATAATTACACAAAAAATCGAGATTTGTTCCCCAAAAATAAATATTTTCTAAATTGATATGTTAACTTAATTCATATTAACCGGCTGTTACTAAGGTTTAAATGGATAATTATTTCAATATATCACTATTCTTTCAACCCAAACTTTGTCTTTCTGTTCAAATTCAATAAAATACATTCCCGGAACCAGGTCATCGGTTTTTAATCTTATAATAAAATCTTCTGATTCAAAAAAGCTTATCAATATTTCCCTGCCAAGTATGTCAAAAAGGTTTATTTCATTATTGGTTATTGATTTACTAAATTGTATATTAAGCATTTCTCCTGATTTCGCAGGATTAGGATATATCCGAAAATTTTTGTCCATATTATCCTCAACTGGATTTGGCAATTGTCCCAACTCAAAATACTTCTCATCTCCAAAAGGAATCTTTGTCACCCAACCCCTGTTATCTTTTGCTTCAAAATAATATTGTAAAAATTCATTGTTCTCAGGAAGAGTTAGAGGTATATTTACTCCCTGAGATGTAATTGTATCAATTTCAACTTTTTCAAATGCACTCGTTTTATCAGTTCTGTAATATAGAATTGCTTCTGCAAATTGCCAACCTGAATCATATCTATCACCTTCCAAACTGACAGGAAATATTAAATCGCCTTTTGGAAAGGATTTTATAGGGTAATGATATATATACGGAGCATGATTCCAGCTATATTCGGCAAAAGGCTCAAGATGTGTATATTTCTGTTGCCATGTTGTATAAATCATTCCCATAAAATCAGGTGTGTCTTTAGTCCATTCCTTCCATATTCTTATGTTGTTTTCATCCTGGTCATAATAAGGAGCAGAAATTTGTCTGAAACCTCTGGACGAAAAAAAGTCCAAACTTTGCACGTGTTTACCACTATTCCAATTAGCAATTCCTATTTCTTTAGAAATAATATCTGCACTTCCGGTTAAATCACCATTAACAAGATAATAATCAGAGGGTTTTGAATTGTGATATTCATCAAACATATCGCTCCACACCCAAATATCTGCATCTGCATTGTGTCTTTTGATAATGTCAACACATTTACTTACATTATCAGCAAGAATCTCAGCAGGAGTTAAGCCTCGTGACTGGTCGCCATAATCCCAATTCATTACCCGGATCTCATCGTGATTCATGAAATATGTTTTAGGTTTCAATATACTGTCAACAATCTGAAATTGCTCTTCAATTTTTGTGTAAACATCAGGATCTGACATAGTAATCATAACCTGTCCATCATATATCACAACAGTGTGATAATATGACATTATCAGTGTATCTCCATTATGAATATTCCCGTCTGATTTAATTTTAAATGTAGGTGGTTGATGCCAGCTGTCATAATCACCGCCGTATCCATGAACCCTTCCCATTTTTGGGTCAATCAATGTATCATAATCATCACCTTCAATATAAGCAATATCAAGAAACTGATGAGAAACATTTATTGGAGTTCCCGGACGCCTTAACATATTATCAAAAGCAATTTCCTCAAACACTAAGTCATCCCACCATATTGAACCGGTTTGAGCATCCCAAGTTCCCCAATAAATATTGATAGTATCATTATCCAAAGAATTGAAGCTTATATCAACTTTTCTCCAATCTGTTGTAGATGGAACATTTATGTAGGCATAGTTTAGTGCATTCCCTTTTTTTCCCAATACCAACATCTGTGTAATATAGCCACAGCTTAGGTTTTCAGTCTTTACCCAAGCCGACATGTGATATAATGTAAACGGATTTACTTTTACTCTTTTATTGATTCTTGCATTTGTTCCTTGTCTTTGCGGATTGCTAAAATCACTGAATCTTATACTTGCATTACCTGAATGTTTTACTTCAGTATCTACAAAACTTCTTATTCCCGGGTCATCTATAAACCCGAAACCGGTGAAATTATTTCCATTATAATTTTCCATATCACCATTAGGCAAGGTAACATTAATAGAAGGTACTAATCTTCCGGTATCAGCTTCAATATAAAACTTCTGTCCATTTACAGGAAGACCGGAAGCCCAGTTCGGGTTATGGTACAAAATATCCCCTGAGTATCCAAAAGAAAACACCCCACAGACCATATCTAAATATTTATCTTTTGCAAAATCTCTTGTTGCCTTTATTGAATCAAAAT
>CAZEHW010000263.1:0-4022 GCA_964511865.1 uncultured Hyphomicrobiales bacterium
GCCAGACAAATACAATAATGAAATATGACCAGGTAGTTGATGAATGGATGCTGACCATGGTTTCATACCACTCAATAAAAAATAATTTAGGAACGGTGTTTATTTTATCAACTATTTTCAGGTTAGCAACTTTAAGATTAAAGTTTAAATCATCATCGTCCGGGGCTAACCTTTTAGCTCGTTCATAATATAGAATAGCATCCGGAATTTTATCAAGTTTAAAGTATGTGTTTCCAATATTGTAATTCAACTCAAGCGAAGAGTATCCCTGATGAATCAGACTGTTATACAAATCTAAAGCTTCCTGATAATCACCCTTTGAGTATAATAAATTAGCTTTTTCGAGAACTGAGTCAGGGCTTTTTGCATTGATAATCGAAAAAGACAACAAACAAAATAAAACCAATATTAAAATTCTTTTAATCATTTCAATATTCCCTCCAATTCAGTTATAACTTTTACTGCGTCCTGATATGTTTTATCCATACCATTTCCTTCAGAAGAAGGTGCAAACCTTGCAAATTCACTTTGATCAATTGTATTCAAATATTCTTTAATTATTTCATTTGGTATATTCTTTCTTTCCAATGCAATAGTTGCACTGTCCTTTGTTAGTTCTGAAACAGGTATACTAAGTTTGTCGCTGACATAATACCAAAGTGCTTTTTCAATTTCTTCGTAAAAATTATTTCTATCTTTGAGTGACAAATATTTTTTTGCTGAAGTCAGTCGTTTTCTGGCAACTTTAGTTGCTCTTCTGTTTTTTAATAATTTTTCGTTGCTTACGAGTTCATCTCTTTTTTTCTTATAAATTATCAACAAAAAGAAGAGGAAAAGAGGCAGTAAAGTTAAAATGATAAATCCGGAAGAGCCAAACAATCTTTTCCCATTATTCATTACGTTTATATCTGACTTTATAAATCTGACATCTTTACCTAAAAATTTAATGTCCTCTTTTTGAATTCCGGATATAATTGATGTTTCAGTACCATCTCCTTTTGAAACACTTATAGAAAATTCTTTTGATGACAAGTATACATATGCTTTTTTATCAAGGTCAAAGTAAGAAAAATGTACAGGGTCAATAGTATATTCGCCTTCATGTTTTGGGATTAATAAATATTCAAAAACTTTATTTCCTGTGATACCACCGGCTGATACAATAACATTGTCAGCTATCTTCGGGTCATATACTTCAAAATCAGGGGGAAAATTCATTTCCATTGGTTCGATTAACTTCAAATTTCCGTTCCCGCCAATTTTTACTTTTAGTGAAACCGGTTCCCCTGTTTTTGCATTTGGTTTGTCAATCCAAGCATCTAAAGTAATTTTGCCAACACCTCCGTTGAAGTCTTCAGGTTGTGGTTTAGGTAATGGTTTAACATTTATATATTCTTTTGAAGAAGCGGCCACGTAGGGAAAATCTTTATAATTACCACCTGAGAAAAAGGGGTCATCAAAAAAATCATCGAAAACGCTATTTCTTCTTCTTTGTTGTCCTTGAACTCTTAACCTTGCAACACAATCAAATAAATAAGGTTCTATTTCTAATTTTCCGGATTGTTGCGGGAGTAAAATTACTTTTTTAATAATTGCAGACCTGAAAGTTTTCCCTTTATACGTCTCATTTTGCCATTGTACATTCCCCAAATCAATTTGCTGAGTCCAAAAGCCGTTAAACGTAGGTTCTTTCTTTGGTGTAAGGTTCTGAACATTTAATTCGGGATGAACATAAATTTTATATGTTGCAACTATCTGTTCACCCACGTAGACATTATTTTTATTTATAGATAAAGTTACAAAAAGATTATCGGAAATAACGTCTCGTGCTTGTTGGCTTAATGTTTTTTCTTGCTGTTTACTTTGTTCTCTTTGTTCTTTTTCTGCCTGGCTTGGTTCTAAAACATTAATATTTAGTGAATTTGACTGTAGTGGATTACCATTAACTGTAATAGTTGCCGGTCCAATCGTAAAATTACCCCTGTTGTTTGATTGAAGAACATAGGAATATGATATCTGCTGTGACATAGCATTATTTATTATTCGAGTACTTTGTGACATACTTGGACCCATCAAAACAGTAAAATCTCTGAAATTTGGTGGAGTCAACCTGGTACCTTGTGCATTGTATAAGGTATAAGTAACCTGAAAGCGTTCACCTTCGCTAACAGATGTCTTTGTGGCAGTCGCCACAAATTTGACATCCTGTGCCATTAAAAACGATGCACTTAAATTTAGTACTACCAAAATTAAAAACCACTTTTTCATAATCCTAAAATCATTTTATAAAAATATTTAAAATATACAAATCTTCAATCCCTTTAGATTGTAACTATCATTCATTAACCAATAAAATAACTACCAATTTTTTTCAACTTTACCTTGAACACCAACAGCTTTCTTTTTGCGTTTGTTTTGTAATTTCTTTTCTTCCTGATTTATTGCCTGCAGCATTCTCTCAGCATCTTCCTTGGAAATTTTTTGTTCTTGTTGCTGTTGTTGTTGCTGCTGTTGCTGCTGTTTATCTTTATTTTCATTATTTTGCTGTTTTTGTTGTTGTTGTTGTTGCTGTTGTTGTTTGTCCTGATTTTTCTGATTTTTATTTTGCTGTTTTTGCTGTTCTTGTTGTTTTTGCATCATCATTTTAGCATATTCAAGATTATATTTTGTGTCTTTGTCATCAGGATTCAATTTCAGAGATTTTTTGTAAGCATCTATGCTCTCCTCGTATTTTTCAGATTTCAGAAGAGAATTACCTAAATTATGATAAGCCTTGGATATTGTCTGTTCATCATGTTTGCCGTTTGCAATAGAGGTAAATTCTTGAGCCGCTTTGTCGTAATGCTCCTGTTTGTAGAGAGCATCACCAAGATTGAAAACAGCCTTATGAGATTTATTATCTAATTCAAGTGATTTTCTGTAATTTATTTCTGCTTCGTTAAACTTTTTATTATTATATTCTTTGTTCCCTTTACGAATGAATTCTTTTGAATCCTGAGAATAAAGATTAACAGCAAGAAATAATATCAGTATATAAGTTATTATTCTCATTTCTTCTCCTCGAATAATTTCATAGATGATATTAATTTATTTTTTCGTTCAGATAAAAACAATTCAATTAAAAGTAACAAAAAAGCAAGACCGAAGAAATATTGAAATCTGCTTTCGTAATCGGTGAATAATTTTGAACTATAGATCTTTTTTTGCATATGGTCTATCTCGTTAAGCAGTGCTGATAAATCAGGGTCAACACCTGATGCCAAAATAAACTTACCATTACCGGAAGCAGCAATTTGCTCCAACATATTTGGGTCAAGCTTTGTTACAATTATGTTTCCTTCTCTGTCTCTTGCAAAATCAATTCTCTGCCCATTTCTATTTATAGGTATTGGTCCACCTTCTATTGAGCCCATGCCAATAGTATGAACAGTAATATTGTTGCTGACAGCCTGGCTTGCCGCTCCTATTGCATCATCCTCGTGATTTTCGCCGTCAGAAATAACAATCAGTGTTTTTCTGAGTTTATTGTCTTTGTTATATGATTCCATGGCAAGATTTATAGCTGCCCCAATAGCAGTTCCTTGTTTCGGTGCAATATCTGTTGTAATTGCACTTAAAAATAACTTTGCGGCAGAGTAATCAGTAGTCATGGGCAACTGCAGGTAGGCATCACCGGCAAAAACAATAATTCCTATTCTATCATTTTGTAATTCATCTACCAATTTCGATACAGCTTGTTTTGCTCTTTCAAGCCGAGATGGCTTAATATCATCAGCGTTCATACTTCTGGATACATCTAAAGCTATAAAAACTTCAACACCTTCACGTTTTGCTTCTTCAATTTTAGTACCGACCTGTAAATTGGCAATTCCGAGAATGATTAAAGCTAAAGCTGACATCATCAATATGAATTTTGCTATTGGTTTAATTTCGGATGTATCAGGATATAGGCTTTTAATTAAATCTAGTTCACCAAATTTTGATAATGCCTTCATCCTCATATTCCGGAATATCCAAAAAGC
>CAZEHW010000264.1:0-2638 GCA_964511865.1 uncultured Hyphomicrobiales bacterium
GCTTTTTGGTATTTATCACAAAGTCAAATTAATGCAAGGAGATCAAAAAGCAAAGGAATATATATTATCTAAAGGCATTAATGCTGATGATATAACAATTTCTTCGGTAAATTCACAAAAGATATTTCAAATCAATGATGAAGGTCGTTATACAAATCAGATTATTGGATACGAACTCGACCAGACAATCAAAGTTTCATCAAAAGATATTAAAATAATTCAGCTTCTGAGTAATGAAGCGACTTCATTAATTGAAAACGGAATTGAGATATTCTCCCAACCGCCAAATTTCTTCTATACAAAACTCAATGATCTGAAAGTTCAAATGCTGGGTGAGGCAACAAAAGACGCCAAGGTTAGGGCTGAGCAACTTGCTAAAAATAGCGGCAGTGAAGTAGGTAAGCTGAAATCAGCAAGACAGGGAGTATTCCAGATAACTCCTATCAATTCAGTTGATGTATCTGATTATGGTGAATATGACTTAAGCACAATTGAAAAATCAATAAAAGCAGTTGTTACTATTGAGTTTTCGATAGAGTAGTTAATGAAAATGAAGAGCAAATTAATAACAATACTTCTTTTTTTAAGTCTTTCTCATTCATTTTCATACGAAATTAATGGTGTTAAAAGTACTGTTTATGGAATAAAGATTATTAAGGTTTGGGGGACACATCAGGAACGCGGCTTTGCATATGGGTATTTATTGTCTGAGGAAATTCAGGATATATTAACCAATTACTTAATCAAAGAAGTTTTATATGGTGATTTACAATCGTATGAAGGTTTTCGTTTTAATTTTTTACAGAATTTTGATGTTGATGAAAAATATCAGATAGAAGCACAGGCAATAGTTGATGGGATATACGCACAAGGTAATTATACAGAGTTTACTCAATTTCTTGGGAAATGCCATCGTGGAATTTGCCTTTCTTGGTTGTTCGAGTATTGGCTTTTGGGGTGAAAAAACAAACTACAATAATACCGATGGCGTTTTGATTTACACCCGGAATCTTGACTGGTCCAGATCAAAAACTCTCATAAAAAATCATCTTGTAACTATACAAATACCATCTGAAACTGATGAACAAGCATGGATTTCTTGTGGGTTTCCCGGTCTTATAGGAATTCTTTCAGGTATCAACCAAGCCGGAGTCGGTGCTTTTCATCATATGGGAAATTCGGGTTCATTTAACAAAACATCGGGTATGTTTCATCCGATATTTTTTTCCATAAGGAATGGAATTGAAGCAATAGATTATGACGGTAGTTTAAATTGCAATACACTTGATGTTTATCAGGCAATCAAAGATAAGCAGACAGCAGGTGGGTATATTGTGAATGTTGTTGGTAAAAGGTCTAATAATGATAGTGTTATTGTTGTCGAAGTTAATAATCTTAATGGCGTTGTTTATCGCACTTCCAGTGAAAATATAGCGTTAGGAAATTCTGTAATAGCTTCAACTAATCATTTTCGAAAACTCATACAACCGACATCATGCAGCAGATATAGTAATATTATTAATGAATTGGATAGTTTAACCAGTAAAGTAAATGAAGATATGGCTTGGGAATTATTGACTAATGCTGCCGGATTGCCAAATGCTTTGCAGACCATACAATATTTACCGGATTACGGATTTTTTAAACTGGCTGTAGCAGATACAATAACACCATCTCATCACAAAGAAAAACATATTTTTTATTTATATGAAATAACCTCAATTGAAAACAGTGATTCAAAATTTAATCAAGAACCAATTATAATTTATCCTAATCCTGTGGATGAGAAATTACACATTGAATCACAATATTTGATAAAAAATATAACAGTATATAATTTGCTTGGACAAATATTATTAAATAAAAGGGTCAATGCTTACAAGTGTGAAACAGACCTGAATAATATATCACCGGGATTGTATTATATCACAATTGACGGGAGGGTGAGAACTTTTATTAAGAGATAAAATCAAGCCAAACCATATTTCCTAAGTT
Organism: uncultured Hyphomicrobiales bacterium; assembly: GCA_964511865.1. Classification (GTDB taxonomy): domain Bacteria; phylum Bacteroidota; class Ignavibacteria; order Kapaibacteriales; family UBA2268; genus ChocPot-Mid. The sequence continues at coordinate 1,996 of CAZEHW010000264.1, forward strand.
CATCTTCAGTAACAGTCAAATTTAATAACTTATTTATTACAAGAATAAAAAAGTCATTATCAATAGAAATAATATCAGAATGTATTTTATCAACTTCTATTTCCTCATTATATTGATATGCACATTCATCAAGTAATTTGAAAGTTCTATTTTTATCTTTGCTGGGGTGACATTTTGTTGATTTATATTTATGAACTTCATACATATTTGCTTCCAAGGATTGTAATTTATTACAGAATAAATCAAAGTATTGGTCTTCATATATTATTGTAAGAGTTGAATAATTTTTGTATTCAGTTCCAGGTTTATAATTCAAAGTAAAACTTGAAAATTCTTTTGATAAGTAATATTCTTTTCGATAATTTTTATAAAATATTAATTACAAATATTCTTCTAAAATAACAAATTTTCAATGATAAATGAAAAATTGTTTGAAAATAAATTTTGCTATGATTGAAAATATTAGATAAATTTGCAGAGAACATTAAAGGTACAAATAAAGTTCTTTTCTATTTTTTAGGGAAATGGGTGAAAAACCCATGCGGTTGCGCCGCTGTAACGGAGGACGATATCTTTCATGCCATAAGGAAGCCACTGTCGCAAGATGGGAAGGCGAAAGATAGAGGATGACACCGGAGCCAGA
>CAZEHW010000264.1:2648-4020 GCA_964511865.1 uncultured Hyphomicrobiales bacterium
AAGACCTGCCTTTAATGCTCATTGATTTATAGTAGTGTTCGCACAATTATAAAAACATCCTCGCAAAAGGATGCTTTGAGGGAATATCAAATACAGACTGCAATTTTGAGCCACTGACTCGAACAAGTCCCGGGTATTTCCTTAAGAATTAATTATTTTTTTAAATTATTTTAAGGAGTACTTTATGAAAAGTTTACTTGAACTGCTTTTTGCAATTATTGTTGTTTTATCAGCTTGCGATACAACACCAATACCACCAGCTGAACCACCTGAATATGAATTCTCGATGAATGTTGAAGTTGGAAGCCAGCCAGCGAAGATTTATTTTGATAATACAACAGGTCTTTTTCATGTTTTTTGTTTAGGCAAAGATGTGGATTTTGACGGAATTAAGGATGCTGAAGATGAAAATCCAAGCTGGTGGGTAATTAATAAAAATGAATTGAATAATCCACAGAAGAAAATGGAATTCGATTTTGATTATATGGGGTTTCCATTCCGCCCATGTTTTGATGCTAAGGATAGAAAGCTATATATAAGTCAGTCAGGCAGATTAAAAGAGTATGATATTGATAATTTCTCTCTTATTTCAGACAATTCTGTAGATAACTTAACTTCTGCTATTTCTAAAGCCGGAGACACCTTATTTCTTAGTGTAAAACATGAATCAAATGTATATGGGAGACTCAATTTTTATAATATACGAACAAGAAAAATTGATGAAAGTCTTGATGTAGGTTTAAATTTACAGCAAACACAATATTTTGAACTAAATGAAAAGAAATACATTGCATTTATTTGTGAAGGCATGGGAAATCGGGATGCAGCAATATCTTTTGCAGAATTATCAGAAGCAAGAGTTAAAATGGTAAAAAGTTTTTGGGAAATTGGAAACATAGCTAATTATATGACTATAATTGGAGGCAGGCTATTTTTAATTTTTAATGGTTCTCATGAAATCTGGGAAATTAATTTGAATGATTTTTCAGTTGTTAAAACATTTTCTACAGCAACCAGTGGATTTAATGGTCCAAGGGAAGCAGTGATTCTGAATTCTTATGATGAACTATATGTAACTACTTATAATGGGGATGTGAGAGTATTCGACACCAATACAGGTGCATTGAAGAAAACTTATTCAGTTGATTCAAAAGCTGAGGGTTTATGCTTTTATAAAGACGAAATGTTTTTAGTCTGTAATATCAGTAATTCCGATTACACTGCGAATAACAAGGTTTCGATTTTTCTTGAAAAGTAGGTTTGGAGAAGGGAAAAGGGAAAAGGGAGAAGGGAGTGAGGATTTTTTTTTGTCATTCAGAACGAAACGAAGTGGAGTGAAGAACCGATTACGCCAGCGTACGGGTTTTCCTGA
>CAZEHW010000265.1:0-4017 GCA_964511865.1 uncultured Hyphomicrobiales bacterium
TTGTAACAAAATCAGTTGAAAAGCTTTGTGATTTTGCCTTCGACAAACAGGGAATAAATAGAATTCAAATAAAATGTGCTGTTGAAAATATATCAAGCAAAAATATTCCGAAAAAACTAGGTTTCATGTTAGAAGGAATTGAACGGCAAGGAGAATTACTTACTGACGATTTTTATACAGACTTGGAAATATACAGTAAATTGAAATCGGACAAATGAACCAAATAATGACCTTTGAATGTTTAACTGAATTCAGAAAACCTCTGATTGAGAAAATAATTAACTCAATAAAAATTAATCCAAATTCAAGAGGATTGGATGTTGGTTGTGGAATAGGTCAAATCACTAATCTCCTTTCAAATTATATCGGCCAAAATGGGAATATTACCGGTTTGGATTACTCATCAGACTTGATTGAATATGCAAAACATCATTTCAAGAAAGAAAATACAGAGTTTCTTCAAGGCGATATTAATAATCTGCAATTACCATTAAACACTTACGATTGGATATGGATTATGGATACTCTTTGGGTCGGTCCGGAAGAATTTGGTTGTCCTGCCAAAGAGCCTGATAAAATATTAAATAAACTGTATCAGATGCTTAAACCCGGAGGCAAAATTTATTTACTTTATTGGACAGCACAAAGATTACTTCCCGGATATCCTTTACTTGAAGCAAGTTTAAATGCTTCCGCCTCTTCCAATGCACCATATATTGAAACAATGAAACCATACACCCACATAATGAATGGAAAAAAATGGTTAAGGAATGCAAAGTTCAGTGAAATTCAAATCAATACATTTGTCGGAGATATTGTTGGTCCTTTAAATGAAAATGACAGGAGAGCCCTTTCTATACTTTTTCAAATGTTATGGAAGAATTCACAAAAAGAGGTTTCAAAAAAAGACAAACAGATATTTGCAGAGATCTGTGTATCAGACTCGAATAAATTCATTCTTAACGATCCGGATTATTATGGATTTTATACCTATACATTATTTCAAGGGAAAAAGATTGATTGATAAATGGGATTAGAAAAACAGGGAGCGAAACCAACAGGATTGACAGGTATAATTATTGGACGATTAATGAATAAATTTCATACGTCCTTATATATTGATTATTTTAAAGATAATCTACCCAAGAAGAATTCAGGAATATTAGATATTGGTTGTGGTGGCGGAAAATTTTTAAAATTTCTTTATGATTCAAATGACAGCTATCAGCTATATGGACTAGACCACTCAGCAGAGATGATTAAGCTTTCATCGAAAATCAATAAACAGGCAATTGAGAAAAAACGATTGAAGCTTATACAAGGTTCAGTAACTGATATTATATTGGATAATTCTCAATTAGATTTAATTACTGCATTTGAAACTATTCAATTTTGGCCAAACATAAATGATTCCTTTAAGGAGATTGCCAGAGTACTAAAAAAGGGAGGAGAATTACTCATAATAAACAGATATCCGTCAGAAAATAGTAAGTGGTGGAATATAGCAAAAATAAAATCAGATAAAGAGTATAGATTACTATATGAGAAGTTTGATTTTAACAAGATATCCATAGATTTGAAACATAAAAAAGGATGGATAATTATAACAGGTACGAAATAATATTTGCTGCAATCAACAGGCACAATAACCTGTGGTGGTTTTTAGGATTAAAGTTGATAGTATCAGCCATGCAAGAAGTTCAGTGGCACAGTAAAAGGTATGAATCTCGCAAAATAGCTACTGGGCATAGCTACAAACCGCTATATACAAGCATATTAAACAACTCGACAACAATATAATAAAGATAATAATGAAAAGAATAGTTTTACCGATTCTTCTTGCAACAATTTGGATTAGTATTTCCGAGTTTATTCGCAATACTTTTTTATTACATAATTTTTGGACAGAACATTATCGGAATTTAGGGTTGACATTTCCAGAACTACCCATCAATGGTGCTGTTTGGGGAATATGGTCATTGTGCTTTGCAATAGCCATTTTTATATTCAGCAAAAAATACACTATGATTCAAACCACATTTTTATCCTGGTTTGTTGGTTTTGTTTTTATGTGGTTGGTAATAGGAAATTTGGATGTTTTGCCTTTCGGAATATTACCAATTGCTATTCCATTAAGTTTATTGGAAGCCTTTTTAGCAACTTTTATCATTTTCAAATTAGCTAAAAGAAATGAATTTAACTCAAACAGCACAGCGCGCGATTGATGCATATGGTAGTTTAAAACTTTGGCAAAGCAACAAATTTATAGAAGCAGAAGTATCAGTAAAAGGACTTGCATTTACGCTGAAATGAAGACCATTTTTTGAGCATGCAAAAATAAAAATGGAAATTGCCCGGCTTATTTCGGACTGGAAAGGTTATATTAGCCGTTAAATGAACATTTTATAAAAAAATATGAGATTGCTGCTGCCCATCTGCCTGATAATATTATCCGTCAGTACAAAGCTTAACGGACAAATACAAGGATGCACCGATCCTATTGCCACAAACTTTAACAAAGATGCTACGGTAAATGACGGCAGTTGCCTTTATAATCCTGCAAATATTGAAGTGGATACCTCCCTCCTGCTGCCGGAAATACTCAAAGAAAGTTCAGGACTGATCATCTATAATACAAATCTTTGGACTCATAATGATGACACCGACATTCATATTTATCGCTTAAACACCGATGATATTAGTGATTATCAAAGTCATACTTTATTTGGAACACAGAATACCGATTGGGAAGAAATATCTCAGGATGACACCTATTTTTACATTGGTGATTTCGGTAATAATGTGAATGGCAATCGAAAGAACCTGCATATCTTAAGGGTAGAAAAGAATTCCTTATTATCTGGTAGTCCACAAATTGACAGTATCAGTTTTTCATATTCTAAGCAAACAGATTTCAATGCTGCAGGAGCAAACAATACCAATTTTGACTGTGAAGCTTTTATCGTTACTGCAGACAGCATTTACCTTTTTACCAAAGAATGGATCAGTCTTAAAACAAGCCTTTATGTGTTACCAAAAGTACCCGGAGTGTATATTGCTGAATTCAGGGATAATCTCGATGCAGAGGGTCTTATAACAGGAGCCAATCTGCTGGAACAAAAGCGGCTGATAGTACTTTGCGGATACAGTGAACTGTTACAACCGTTTATCTACTTACTGTATGATTTCTCAAAAGATAATTTCTTTGATGGCAATAAGCGAAAAATATCTCTGAATCTCCCCTTCCATCAGATTGAAGGCATAGCCAGCAAAGATGGATTATCTTATTATGTTTCTAATGAAGAGGTAACAAACCAATATATTTCTGTCAGGCAAAAACTACATAAATTAGATTTATCAGCTTTTCTAAATCATTATATTTCGGGCGCCAGTACTTCTTCGACTTCCCCGTTATCACACGATTGTGTGTTTCCTCTGCTTTATCCCAATCCTGCACGAGATAGAATTTCAATTGCAACAAAATGTGCAGAATTTAAACTATATCTATATAGCGTTTACGGACAACTACTAATCAAAGATAAGGATGTAAAAACTCTTGATATCAGTGAGGTTCCGGCAGGTACCTATATCCTGAGAATTATGACCACCTATTTTGATGTCTATCACAAAATAATAGTATTATAACGTTTTAAAAACAAATGTAGCATTCCATACTGATTGTTACAAATCAAAGAGTTCACGCTCCCATTAACTTTTTTTAAAAGAATTAAAAATACCCTTGTAAGGGTATTTTTTTTAATAAGGCATTTTGTTTTCTCAGGCAATGCTCTTTATATAAATCTTTTATCTTTGCTCAAATTATTTTACATGATCTTGAATAAAACAAGCTGTTTTTCATCACATAATACTCTCTCCAACCCCATCAGTTAAATGCGAAGGAAAGTCTACACCGCAATATCCGTACCTGTCTTCATTATTTTGTATTCATTTACAGCATTTATTGTATTGCTTTCACTCTTATTCGCATACTTAAGAATTAAGAAGATGGTCATTGCC
>CAZEHW010000266.1:0-4016 GCA_964511865.1 uncultured Hyphomicrobiales bacterium
TATCAGAATTAGTAGAGAATACATTAATATTCTAAGATAAAGCTTCGTTCTCTTATGTTTTCTGAACCATAACCATTTAAGAAGAAAACTTAGAACAATAAATCCTGATACAGTTGAAAATATTGATACAATTTCAATATACATCAAGCTACCTAAATCAGGAATAGGTCCATAATTCTCAATTCCCTCAGGTAGAAAAAAATTCAGAAACAATATACATAAAGTCAGGTATAATATTCTGCTTATTTCTTTAAAATATGTATCTGTGCTGGTTTGCTCAATATTATCGGATGAATCTAAATAATTTTTGAATATAAAAAGACCCAAACTAACAAATAAAGCAATTGATATGAGTATTCTCCATGATATAGCATAAAATGAATAAACATCGCTGACAGTATAGAACAAAAAATCTCCTGCTATTTTCACAACAGAAATAACTACAGTCACCAATAACAAGATGGAACTATTTAGTTCATTTGTAATAAATTCTTTGTATTTTTGCTCTAATTTTAATATCATTTGTTATTATACGTTAAATATAAATAAAAGTTACCATATTAGAATATAGTAAATAGATAATATTTAAATTGCTTGAATTTTCAGGAAAAATATTAAAAATTCTAAGTTTAATTTTATGTAAATTAACTAAAAAGATGTTAGTTTTCAAAGAAATGTAGAAATTAAAAGAGGTATAGGAATTATGCGTCATGTTTTAACAATTGAGCAAATGAGAGCCGCTGATAAAATGGCTATTGAGGATTTCAATATTCCGGGAGCTATTTTAATGGAAAATGCGGCAAGGTCTTCAGCAGAATATATCATGGAAATCATGGATGAGTTGGGTTTTAATAATCAAAATCCATGTAATGACCCCTTAATTGATATTATTTGCGGCAGTGGAAATAACGGAGGTGATGGATTTGCACTGGCCCGCCATCTTCATGAATTATTTAGATTAAGAGTTTTTTGGATTGGCGACAAATCGAAAATGTCTCCTGAAACATTAGGAAATTTCAATTCAGTAGAAAAACTTCCTGTTGAGATAATTCATATTGATACACTCGCCGATTTGAAAGGGATTGAATTTTCGAAAGATTGTATTATTGATTCGATGATTGGTGTTGGCGGTTCTGAAAACATTAAAGGTATTGCTCTTGATATTTTAAAGAAAATCAAAAATACAACTGCTTTGAAGATAGCTATTGATTCTCCAACAGGACTGAATACAGACACAGGTTTTGCAAATTCATATTGCTTTGAAGCTGATTTCACTATCACAATGTTTGCCGAAAAAATTGGTATGAAGATAAATACAGGACCTGACGTATGTGGAATAATATTAACTGCTTACCTTGGTGCACCTGAGACAGTAATTGAGCATTTTTCTAATACTCATATCCTTGAAAACTATGATATAAGTTCACTGATTCCTATCAGGAAAAGGATTAGTTCAAAATTTGATTATGGTAGGGTACTTGTAATAGCCGGTTCCAAAAAATATCCCGGTGCCGGTGCATTATGTGCAAATTCGGCAATAATTGCAGGTGCGGGTCTTGTATATCTGCATTCAACTGCTATACACCACTCTCTTTTACCTGAAATTATTCCTTTTGAATTGCCGCAAAATAATTCCGGTTCGATATCCAAACTTGTTGAGAAAGAAATAATATATGAAGCAAATAAATCGGATGCTATTGCAATAGGACCCGGATTAAGTGATGATAAAGATACAACAAGTCTTATTGTGAAACTATTACAGGAAATATCTTCGGATAAAAGGGTAGTAATAGATGCTGATGGATTACGAGCAATTAATCAGAAATCGAAATTAAACAAAAATACTATCATAACTCCTCACATTGGAGAATTTTCGAGAATAACAGGAATTCCAAGAGAAGAAATTGAAAAGAAATCACTTGAATTATCAATTGAATGGGCAAACCAATTAAACTGCATTATAGTTTTAAAGCATGTTCCTGTCATAATAACCGATGGTAAAGAAACCTTTATAAATGAAGGAGGAAATCCCGGAATGGCAACAGGTGGAAGCGGAGATGTTCTTTCAGGATTGATTGCAGGATTACTCGCTCAGGGAATTGACCCTTTGCTTGCTGCCGCTTTAGCTACGTTCATTCATGCAAAGGCGGGAGAGATGTATGCTGAACAATATTCACAGGAAACTTTGACTGCTTCCGCTTTATTTGATTTTATACCACAAGCCATGAAAAGTGACAAATGATAAGTGAAAAATCATTTATGTTTAGATTATTTTTGTCATTACCGGCGATAGTGTTTGCAATTGTTTTCTTTTTGCTATCACATACTCCTCATCCCGAATTTCCTAGAATAGGTATCGAATGGGAAGATAAAATTGCTCATTTTATTGCCTATTTTTTATTTGGAATAACTTTGATATTATTTATTTTGTCAAATTCAAAAAGGTTTGATTTTAGGTGGATAGCTTTATTAACTATAATTCTGGGCTCTTTTTATGGTTTAAGTGACGAGTTCCATCAATATTTTATACCGGGAAGAGATGCAGAATTCCTTGACTGGATAGCCGATATTCTTGGCACATCTACATCATTACTTTTTATTAATGCATTGAAAAATAAGTTGATTGGCGAATATGTCTGAGATTTTTAATATAATCAAACAATCAGATGATTCTAAAGCAAGAAGTGGCAGAATTGTAACAGATAATGGAGTTATTGAAACACCAGTTTTCATGCCAGTTGGTACCCTAGGAACAGTGAAAGCAATTGAACAAAGGGAATTGATTGAATTAAATGCTAACATCATACTTGGAAATACTTATCATTTGTATTTGAGACCGGGGACGGAAGTAATTGAACATTTTGGCGGATTGCACAAATTCATGAATTGGGACAGACCAATACTGACAGACAGCGGCGGTTATCAGGTTTTTTCTCTGCAGGACTTAAGAAAACTTACAGAAGATGGGGTGGAATTTAAATCTCATATTGATGGTTCAAAGCATTTCTTTTCTCCGGAAAAGGTTGTTGACATTCAAAGAAATCTTGGTTCGGATATAATGATGGTTCTTGATGAATGCACTCAATATCCTGCAACAAAACCGGAAGCTCTGAAATCAATGGAATTATCGGAAAAATGGGCAAAACTAGCTAAAGAGCATTTTCAGATAACTAAAGCTAAATATGGACACAGACAACTACTTTTCTCGATTGGGCAAGGGAGCATGTATAAGGATTTGAGAGAAGAATATTTAAAGAAGATGATAGAAATCGGATTTGACGGTTATGCCATAGGTGGTCTATCGGTTGGTGAACCTCCTGAATTAATGTACGAAATGACTGACGCTTCAACAAATATTTTACCTGAAAATAAACCAAGATATTTAATGGGAGTTGGAACACCTGAAAATATATTAGAAGCAATTTCACTGGGAATTGATATGTTTGATTGTGTCCTACCGACAAGGAATGCAAGAAACGGACAGTTATTTACAACAAGAGGCAAAATAAATATCAGGAATTCGAAATACAAATTATCAGAGGAAGCAATTGATGAGAACATTGATTCCTATGCTTCAAAAAACTTTTCATTGGGATATTTAAGGCATTTATTCATATCCAATGAAATATTTGGTCTTCAATTAGCTTCAATCCACAACATAGCTTTTTATTTGTGGCTGATGGAAAGAGCAAGGTTTGAACTTACTCAAGGCAATTTCATTAATTGGAAAAAGGCGATGATAAATCAATTAAATCAGGTTAATGAATAAATAAAAATTGGAAAATCATTAATATGTTAATATTTTTGTAGTTTATATAAATGTTCAATTTAAAAAGAATTAAAGGGTTGTAAACCCGGAGGAAAAAATTATGATAAATACTTTAGCAGGAATCTTTGCAATGGCACCCGGAGGACAGGGAGGTTCAGGTTCTTTAATATCAACATTGGTTATGTTCGGGGCTGTTATATTAATTATGTACTTCTTAATGATACGTCCACAGCAAAAAAGACAGAAA
>CAZEHW010000267.1:0-4003 GCA_964511865.1 uncultured Hyphomicrobiales bacterium
TAGTATTAAAATTTATAAAATATTTACCGGGTGGATAAATTCCTCTCATAAGAATTGCATTACAGTTCCCGTTTACATCAAAAATATCAAGTTCCGTGTTGGCTTCCAAAGGTAGTTCGACTTCAAATTCTCCTCTATCATTCCTTATGGGATTTTCGGATATAAGAAATAAATCAAAATTACCTTCCAGGTTAAGTAACCTTTGGTCAAGGGAACATCCACCAATGAGTTTAAAAGCACCACCGATAGTATCAGTTGTAATTGGGATCTCCGATTTGATTTTAACTTTTTCAAAAATGATTGCCGTGGATGTATTATTACCCAATAATGCCATAAATTTTATGTCAAATAAATTTCCGTTAGTCATTTTAACATTAGTATCAGGAGTACTTTCAATATTTAATAGTCCGGGAGGCGTTTCATTAAATTTAAGGATATGATTAGAAGAATTTCCAAATGCTGTCCCAAGAGAAACAGTTTTTGGATATAGTAAAGTTGGATTATATCTTAAGGATACATTTATTTCCGATATTTTTGCTTCTCCCAGCAATCTGTTACCAAGACTTTTGATTGAGACAGGCATTGAAACATCTTTTGCCGGTTCTGCCATTGTAAGCTCAGGAACAGAAATTTCTGTTGCAATATATATTGGCACATCTCCTTTACCTTTGAGCCATAAATCATAAGATAAGTCACATGGTTCTGATAAGATAAGATCTATTTTTAATTTATTTTCAGAAATTTGTATGGGTGCATATTCAAAAAATATTTCTTGAGAACTATCCGGGGACAAGGTTACAGGTAAAGCAGTCAAGATATTAAATGGTGCTGAAACTGTTTGAATATCACTTATTGTAAAATCAATTTCTCCGGTATTTATTATTGAAATTGAGCTTGTGTCTCTGGTTTCAATAGCGACTTTTCCAAAGTCAAGTGTATCATCACTTAAGCTTAATTCCGGGTTTACTCTTTTAGCATAAAGAGCAATTGTCTTTTCTACATCACAAGGTTTAATTAAAACTTTTATTGTATCAATATATTCACCAACAGCCAATGAATTTAGTGTAATTTTGAAAGTATTTGTATCCTTCAAAGTCATTCCCTGAACAAAATTATGTGAAAAATAATTATTTTTTGGTCCTGTGATTTTGGCAATATATGGGGTTTCCTGAGACTGACCGGAAACAAGAAAATCAATGCTGTCTGTTATAGTCCCAGATATCTGACAGTTAATTATCTGCCCGAAATTGATAACTTGTTTGTTCATCCCATATGTTATTCCATATTTTGAACCAATTAGCTTGACTGAATCCAATTGTGAACAAGGTTGAGTTGTCAGATAAAGAGTCTCAGAAAAATTTCCCTCTTGCTGAGGTACAAATAGGACAGGAATTTCTTTACTCCTTCCTGGTTTAATGATTGCAGGTAAATCATTAATGATAATGCCGGGGATATTTTGAGCCACAGAAAATTCTAAATCAATTTCACCTGTATTGAAAATTTGAAAAGCAGAGAACGTTGAATCGTCACAACCGGTAAGCGGAGGAAATGTAATTTCTGTTAATGGCTGACCATAATATTCCAACCTATATGAAGAATTAAGTACTGTCCCACTCAAAGTAACAAGAAGTTCATCGTTAACAGCATTTGCTGAAATAGGTATGATAAGATTTTTAATGAATGTCCCTGGAATATCAGATTTAAATTGTATTCGAATTTCCATCCAGTCATTACTAAGAAGAGTTTTTGGAAATCCTGAACTCACAACTGAAAATGGAAAGTCTGTTCTTGGTTGATTCACTTCTATATCAAAATTTTCGTTATTGGTAATTCGAATAACCGTTTCAACCGAATCATTTTCACAAGCAATTAAAGTATCAAATTTTGCCAGATATGGATTGGCATCAACATTTATTTTTTCTTTTTGAGCAAACAAATATACTTTTCTAATTGCATTTTTACAGGGAAGAATAAAAGTAATACTATCGAAGAATACACCTGAACGGGTAGGCTCAAACCTTATGGTATAATCTTTACTCTTGTTTGGTAAAACAACTTCAGATGGCGGAGGAACAAACATACTAAATACACCACCGGGAGGTATCATTATATCTGAAAAAACGAGTGTGTCTGTTGAAGAATTAGAAATCTGAACACTTTTGTCTTGATATTTGGTGTATTTATCCAAATAATAATATAGTGTATCTTTATCTAAATCATAAGCTATATGGGTAACATCTAATCTGACACGAACCGAAGTATCAGTACAAACCATTCCGTCATTAATTGCCACTGCAAAATATAATCCTTCCTGAGAAATTGTGAGTTCATTTGTTGTGTTACTCAATTGAAAATAATTTTTAAACCATTTATAATTGTCACCACCGCTTACTTTTAATAGATGATTTTCGTTTTCGCAAAGAGTTAAAACTGTATCTCTCAAAATTTGTTTTCCTTCCAGAGTTAGAACAGCACTTGGAGAAGGCAACTCTGAAAGATACAAACTGTCTGATTCCGAAGAACAACCTTTTTCATTTGTGATTTTGACTTTATACCAACCTTCGGCATTTGCATAATAATTTTTTTTATTTGAATTTTGGATTAGTTGAGAATTCAAAAACCATTCATAAACATATGGACCACCAAAAACATTTGCAATTACCAAAAGACTATCCCCGGAGCAAAACTCAATGTCATCATTTTCAGTTTTTATTGTTGGTTTTGCAGGAGATGTTTTTTTAACAGTAGTTTCACCAAAATTTGTCAAATTATAAGTTCTGCCTCTGCTGTTCGATGGGGCAATAGCATTACCAAGTAAGTCGTCTTGCTCAAATCTGTATGCAAAAACTCTGTAAATATATGTATCATTACAGTTAATTGGAAAATCATCCTCATAGCTACTTGAAATTGAGGCATTAATATTAGCAACTACATAAGCAGAACCAATAGAGTCAGCAACCTGATATGAAGTTCCGTTGACCGGGTTTTGAGCAGAAGAAATATCATTTTGTAAAATTCGTAATACTAAAAATCCCTGGACAGCATCATTGTAGTAATCAGTTGTCTGATTCCACGATAATTCGACTCTATCAGGTTTAATATTAGCATAAAGTTGATTATTATTCCAATGTGGTGTTCTAAGTTCTTGCCAATATCTTAAATTATCTTCAAGGAAATTTGTTCTTTTATTTGGTTTACCCATTGTTACAAAATTGCCTTGTTGTGAGACAGTACATTTTTCAGGGTCAATATCACCATCATAATCATTTATATTTCGACCCGGAGCAATTGAAATACTTTCTCCAATAGGGCATTTACCCTGATAATTTAGTTTTGGAAGCGGCTGAGAGAGATAATGTGAGTTTGCCGGAGCTGTATGACTTAGAGAATGTTCATGAAGACCAAAATCATCCGTAAGTTCTAAGACTGATGCCTCATCAGTAATATCTAAAGCTTCTTCTTCCCAAACCCCTTCTGTGAAAACTTTTGAGAAATATTGCTCATTTTCAGCACATAATTCTATAAAACCGTCATTTTTATTAATGTCAATTAAATCCGTACCTCTATGGTGAATTATAATTATAGTACCGGATCTAACATTTCGCCATAAGGGATTTTGTTTAAACTGTATTCCGTAGGTTAATTCCGAAAAATCACTTTTTGAAATATGATAGTCCTTAAGTATATAAAATTCCAGAGAAATATTGTCAGCAGTCACAAGGAGTTCAGTCCAATCATCAGCCGGCTTTTGTCCATTATAATATTCACTTATTACTAAATTTTGTGAAGGAAGATTACTATAGACAAATAATAAGACAAATGAAATCAATATTAATATTGAAAAATTATATTTATTTTTTATATTAGTAATTAAATATTTCATTTTATATTTATTCTTTAATATTAGTTATCATACCATGCTGCTTTTAAAAATTTAAAATTAACAAAAAAAACTGATTTTACCTTAACTAATTGCAAATTTAATACGATAGTTAAATGGTTA
>CAZEHW010000268.1:0-3987 GCA_964511865.1 uncultured Hyphomicrobiales bacterium
GCCCAACCGATTCTGTACCCTGTCATTGCATATTGTTTGGATACTCCATTGATTACAATTAGTTTTGAATTCTCTGTCAAATCCTTGGCAAACCTATAACAATTTATCGGTCGCTTTCCATCAAAAAGTAAGCGATGATAAATATCATCCATTATAAGATAAAATCCCTTCTTTTCACAGTATTCAACAATCTGTGCAATAAATTCTTCAGAATAAAAAGCACCTGTAGGATTGTTGGGACTGTTGATAATAACAGCTTTTGTGTAAGATGTAACATGGTCTTCAATGTCCTTCATTCTCGGATAAAAAGTCCCATCTTCCGCATAAACAGGAACAGGAACCGCACCACACAGTTTAACCATTTCAGTGTAACTCACCCAGTAAGGAGCCGGAAAAATTACTTCATCCTGTGGATTCAAAATTGTTTGCAATGCCACCATGATTGCCTGCTTAGCTCCTCCCGAAACGATTATATTTTCAGGTTCGACCTTTCTGTCGTAAAATTCCTCTGTATAGCGAATAACCGCCTGCTTCATTTCAGGTGTGCCATCAGCCGGTGTATAGCGTGTCTCACCCGAATTCAGGTTAGCAACAGCATGAATGATTGCATCTACCGGTGCCGCAGTCTTAGGTTCGCCTCCACCCAAATGGATTATCGGTTCTCCTTTTGCCTTCAACAGTGCTGCTTTCTCATTCAATTTCAAAGTTGCTGACTCTGCTATTGATTGTGCTATTAAACTAATACTCATTTTATTTTCAAAACTCCATAAATTTATAAATTTAAAACATTTATTTCAACATTGATATATCAAACTTGCAAAAATAATAAAAATATTAATTCAAATAATAAAAATCATTGTCTTAATAATATTTTTTTACATTTTGTTCTTTTTTTAATAGCAGATTATTTTTTTATTTAAATTCTTTACCTAATTTTAAATAAATTATAATTTACATAAATAACTAAATATTAATGAGATGGATATTTTTTATAATGATATGTTTCAATTAAATACTTAATAAGTAACAAACATATAAAATTACTCAATTATGGAAGAATTAAACATACAAAATCCCTACAATAGATTTTCACATAAAAAATATGCTTTTTTAGCTACTGCCATTATCATTTTACTCTATTTTTTAGGCGGGATTATTTCCTCTGTAATTCAATTTTCATTTGTTGAAGATAACCTAAAAAAAGACTATGCTATTTATTCTCAGGGAATTTTACAGATTGTCTGTCTGCTTCTTCCCACATTCTATTTTGCAAAAAAGTCTTTGCTCCCAATGAGCATATTAATGAGAAAAAAATCCACTTTAAATTCTCAACAAATTGTTGCCGCCATTATTGGAATTATTGCTTTTCAGGCTTTCGTTTCCGGTTTTCTGGTTCTTCAGGAAAAAATAATCCCTGATTCAATTTTGTCTTTTTACCAAAATATTGAAAAAGCAATTGAAAATATGTACCTGTCTATTCTTGCTGGCTCCGGTTACTTGGGCTTTTCGAGAGCATTGCTCATCGGGGCGTTGATTCCTGCAATAGCGGAAGAAACACTTTTCCGTGGGTTTTTACAATCTTCTCTGGAACAAGAGTATAAACCTGCGAAAGCAATTATTATTACTGCTCTGATTTTCTCCTTACTTCACATGAATCCAATCGGGTTAATTCCATTAATCGGTATTGGTATATATCTCGGCTTTGTCGCATACACGACAAATAATTTGCTTTTGCCTATGCTCATTCATTTCATTAATAATACTTTTGCTGTTATAGTAATCTATAGTCCCTTTCTCTCTGCTCTTGATGATTCTATCACTGATTTATCTCTGATTAATGCATCTTTAATTACAATTTCAGGTTTACTACTTGTTTTATTAAGTTGTTATGCGATTGTTAAATATTCGGAAAGACAAAATGAAAATATCGAATTTTAAACAAACCTAATTTGAAAATAACTAAAACAATTTTCGAATTATTTAAATTATGTTAACATTAATTAATTGATATTCATTATTATTTTATTTAATTTATTAACTTATTTAATGAGATATTTTTCAAAAACGAAAAAAATTATAATAACTAATAAATTTATTGATTTTATTTTAAACAAATTTGGAGCAATATTATGTTCAAAAAATTTACATTCCTTATGATTTTAGGGTTTCTGCTAATTAGCTTAACCGCAAATGCTCAACCCGTGAAAAGAGTTTTATTACAACAACATACAGGTGCCTGGTGCGGATTTTGTGTGGATGGAACAGTCATGATGGACAAGATTATGGAAGAAAACCCGGATAGGGTAATTGGAATTAAAGTTCACACAGGTGATGCTATGCAGATTCCTGAGCACGGAATAGTTTTTCCGGCTTTAGGTGGTTCAGGTGTCCCTGCCGCAACCATTGACAGAAAAATATTTGGCAGTAGTGGTTTTACAAGTGACCGTTCACAATGGCAGTCTTATACAAACCAGCAATTAGCTTTAACACCAAAAGTTGATGTTCAACTGGTTTACTCACTCAATCCTGTTACTAGAGAACTAAAAGCCACACTTTCTGTGGAGGCTTTAGAAGTCATAAACAATGTTCTTGCCTTCAACATGGCTATCATTGAAGACAGTGTTTCCGGTACAGGTGATGGATACGATCAGGATAACTATTATTCAAGCGAATACGGTTCAAGCAGTGCTGGAACACCATCTCATCCATATTACAATTTACCTAAAGTGATATATGGCTACCAGCACATGAAAGTTGTCAGAGCTTTTCTTGGTGGTGCATGGGGTGAATCAGGTAGCTTATTATTGACTCCTTTACAAATTGGACAAAAATTTTATTACAACTTCAGTACAACACTTGACCCTTCATGGAAAATAAAAGACCTGCAATTTGTCGGATTTGTTGCTGTGAATGAACCGGACAACAAAGAAGTTTTGAATTGTTGCTATGGCGAAGAAGGAATACCTAAAGAATCATCAATGGAATTGACTACAACCGGTGAAATGACAGATGTTGTTTCCGCAGGTTCTGCTTTCTCAAAGACCTATAATGTTAAAAATCTTTCAGCAACAGAAGCTACATTTGAAATTACCGCTCTCATATCTGAAAGAACTCCTGTGGACTGGACAGTAGATGTTGAAGTTTTGTCTGTTATAAATTCAACTAAGAAAGAAAAAAATCAGGCTACAGAAATTATTTTAGCTCCCGGTGCCGAAGCAGAATTTAATCTGAATTTAACTGTTGGTTCAACCTTGGGCTTTGGAGATGCTTTATGTGTTGTTGGAGTTAAAGATGATAACGAATCTATTAAAGAAGCTACTAAAATAACCGCCGCATCTAATGATATTGAATATTTCTATATTTCAAATGCTGACCAAATGACATATTCACTTTTGGGTTACTTGCCCGGTGATAACAATTATTTCACAATTAAACCGGATGACTTTACTCCATTAGCATCCAAATTTACTAATGGAAAAACTCTTATTTGGAATCTCGGAACAGGTGATGCATTTGACAGAGATGCAAGTGATGCAATGTATATTCTTTATAACAAAGGTGTTAAAATTTTAGCTTGTGGTGATATGCTTACAAGTAGCTTGAATACTCAGGGTTCTTTGAGTTATTATGGACTTCAATTTAATAATCTTTCCAGAGAAGGTTATGGTCAAGCTCCATATCGAATCTGGATGTCAGGTATTGAAGGTGAAGCTATTTCCGAAGAATTTGGCGATATTGAAGGTAACTTGGTTGCTTATTTATTATATATGTTTAAAGTTAAAGACAGCCAAATGGCTTCTCCTATTTTAAGATTCAAGAATGATCAGACTGCTTATAATGGACAAACAGTTGTTGGACAGGTCCCAAAAGAAGAAGCTTTACTTGGTGCTAAAATTCAGGAAGACAATAGCAAAATTGTGCTTCTTGGTTTGAATCCTTACTTGATTGTCAACCAGGCAACAAGGACAAAATTCATAGAGAATATTA
>CAZEHW010000269.1:0-3985 GCA_964511865.1 uncultured Hyphomicrobiales bacterium
ACACTCGATGAGTCGGAATTTATCAAGCTTTACATCGAGAGTGGAAATATTGACGGAATTTTATCCAATTATCCATCAATCGTTGCTTATGAATATTACATCAGGTAAATATATTATCTTGATTATAGTTTTTTTTTCTTGGCTTAATCAAAGTCATGCAAAAGAAACGATACCCGATTCAACATTTCGCTTTATGTTGGAAATATCCGGCGGATACACAGCATCCCTTGATTCATCCATCAAAAAGGGTGGAATTACTCCATGTGTCAGAATAATGTGGGAGCCTGACCATAAATTGAATATAGGGATAGAAACTGCTTACATGCTAATAGAAAAACATTCAATTGATGAACAGAAGTATAATGCCGGAAAAACATCGATGGATGTCTCTTTAAAAGCTATTCCAATCTTAATAGTGTTTAATATGGAAGCATGGAAAATTGAATTTTGTGCGGCAATGGGCACAAGTTATGTTTGGACAGAACTGGATGCTTTTGATGAAAAAGTTTATAGCCCTGTTTGGAATTACTCTCTTATGTTTGGTTGGGGTTATACATTAATGTTTACTGATAACTTTGGGATTGGACTTGAAGCTAAAACGTATACTTTCACAACTTTGAACAAACATGTAGGTAGTTTACAAATGAAATTAAAATGGAGTTTGATGGAATGGTAAAATATTTTATTTATCAATTTATTTTATTTTAAAGATGTTACGCTTCAACTTAATAACTTCAATTCTTATAGTATGTATGATTTTAACAGGCTGTCCTCATCTGTTGGTTGAGCATATCGAGCAAAATCAATCTGCGGGTATTTATAATCCAAAACCTTTGATAAATCCAACAGGTAGAACTAGTCTGAGTATCGAAGAAAGACTAAAAAATGATACCATTGATATTCCCTATTACATTGAAATAAATAGCATCAATTCTTCAAATTTTCCGGAAAATGTTGAAATTATAGCTGTTGTCAGGGATTCCACCGGTAAATTTATTACCGGTCTTGCTGAACCCTACTTAAAAGAAGGAAAGAACTACAAAGATTATTGGACGAATTTAACAGATTCATGCGAAAATCAAAAATCAGAAATCAAAGATTTCAAAGTAAGGGAATACCGAAAAAATGATACAAAGCCATTTGCTGTTTCTTATGTTCTTGATTACTCCGGTTCAATGGGGATGGAAGGAAAACAAATGATACAAAAAGCTATTCCAAAAATCTTAAATATTTCTAAACCCGAAGACTATGTTTCGGTCATCATCTTTGCAGAAAGCGCAATCGTAGAAGTCTCTCTCGAAAAAAGCTCAGACTTTCTGGCTAAGAAAAGATTAATCAACCTAAATCCAAATAGTTTGAAAGGTGGAACTGATATTAAGCACGGTTTGGATTCAGCATTTCAGGAATTGTCAAAATCCAATGATACATGCCAAAGAATTATAATCCTAATAAGTGACGGGGGTGATACCTTTAACGATAAAAAATGGGATGACATAACTTCTCAAGCAAGAAAGTTAAATGTAAAAATTTATTCACTTACACTGGGTTTATCTTTTGGAGGAACTCAATTGATGAAGAAATTAGCAGACATATCAGGTGGCAAACAATATCAGATTTTTTCGTTCAAAGAATTTCCCTATGTCTTTGCTGATATATTTCTTGAACTTAATAATTATTACTCCATAACATATTCAGCCCCTGATTGCAGAAATCATCATAAAGTTGAGCCATTTCTGAAATTGAGGGAGAAAGATAATAAAATAAGTACATCAGGATATTATGACAAATCTGTTTTCAATGAAATTGACCCTGTCGGAACTGTCAGCTTTGTCAATATTGAGTTTGAATTCGGGAAATCAGATATTAATCCTCAATCATATCCATTGATTAATCAAGTTGCAGATTTCTTGACTGAAAATAAATCGTATAAAATTCGTATATCCGGACATACTGACGATATCGGGAAAGACGAAGATAATTTGAAACTCTCTCAGGAAAGAGCAGAAGCCGTTAAAAATTATATCATCAATAAAAGAATTAAGCCATCGAGAATAGAAATTGTTGGATTTGGTGAAACGAAACCACTTGTACCGAACAGTAACGAAGCCAACAGGCGAACGAACAGAAGAACTGAATTTGAGATAATTGAAAAATGAGGAAAATTATTTTATATCTATTCATTACCTTTGCTCTTTCAACTGAGCTATTCTCGCAATTTTCCGGCTCTGAAACTGCAGGATTTGTCGGAGAATTAATATATTTTGACATTGAATATTCAGGTAATATTGAAACAGGAAAAGAATATTCCTTTGAATCTGATTTATTTCTCAGTAACCCAACTGTGTTTTTTCCACTTGAAATATTAGGTAGACATAACATAGCTATAGATGAAACTATAATGACTCAATATACAGACTCAACTTATCATTTAACTGTAAGATTTGTTAATACTTCTGACTTCACATCATACGATACAATTTTTCAAATTAAAGGTGAACTTCTTGCCGGTAATGATTCGATGACTACATTGTTTTTCACAAATGTAAAATTAAATGATACATCGCAGGAAAATTTTTCATCTGTTGTTAAAAGTACATCAGCACCTGGGTTTATACAATATGTACGTTTTGCCAGAATAACCGATTTTTATCCGAATCCGATACAATTCGGTGAAACATTGCATCTTGATTACTATATTGATAAAAAATCAGTGATTAAAATATGGTTAAATGATTTAAAGGGTAATGGATTTTTGATTGGTGATTTAGGTATCGTTGGAATTGGAATACAATCATTTGATTATTATATTGATAAAAGCATGTCAGCCGGAATGTATTGGATAGTACTTGAAACTTTTACAGGAACAGCTTATAAACCGTTGATAATAATTAAATGAAAAAATTATTTATTATATTACTATTCAATTTATTATCGTTTCTTCCACTTATCGGACAGGAAGCGGACGAAGATTCTGTATGGAATCTGGAAGATTTGGATTATGGAGAATTGGAAGAACGAACTACAAGTAAGGTAGAAGAATCTCATGGATGGTTCCCAATCAGTCCTGCCGGAATGAAACAAAAGAGTTTTGTCTTATTCTTGGGTGACAACTACGAAGTAGCTAATAAAATAAATTCAAAATCCTTTTCGCCAACAACAAATCCGTTTTCTGATAATATTACTTTCAGTGATAAAGAAAGACAAATTAAGAAAAAGAACAAAGATGAATTCTCCAGTAGTTACCCATTATCAACTTATGGAGCTTTTGGATTTGAATATATGTATTCTACGGGTTTTCTTGTCAATTTGTATGGAACTTTAAATTTGGCACAAACCACAGGTCTTCTTTATGCACCGGAACCCAAAAAACATTTCTTAAATAAAGATGGAAAACGAGTTAGATTGAAGGAGGCAGGTATTCTTTATCTTATTGAATGGTCATTAAACCCATCGGTAGGCATTGAAATACCAATATATGGTGCGTTTATTAAAATCGGAGAGTTAAGTATTCATTCGTATTATTACCTTACTTTGGGACCTTCCTTTGATTTTGTTTTTTGGAGCGGAGCTACCCAATCTATGCAAATTGCTAATGTTAAGAGCGAATTAAGATATAAAAATGGTCAGGATACTTTACAGATATATGAAGATAAAGCATTACCAAATATTAATAGAATACGATATGGTGTAGATGTTGCCATTGGCTGGAGTGGTGTTGCAAATTCAGCAGGTACTGCTTTTGAACTATTTTCTTACATACCGTTAAGTTCAGTTCTCGACGATGCTGAATGGAAGCAATACCATATTGGTATCAGATGGAAATTTACTTTTACAAGCTATTGATATTAATGTTTTAGGAGAATTTATTCCTATTAAGGCACCTGTATCAAATCCATTGCTTTTTTATAAGCTATTTCTTTTCCTTGTTCTAAAATAATTTTTTCAATGTCTAATTCTAAAAAGCTATTAATGATTTTATCACGTT
>CAZEHW010000270.1:0-3977 GCA_964511865.1 uncultured Hyphomicrobiales bacterium
TTCTCATGTAAAAACTTACGAAGAATATCACTGGTCTTACCCTCATTATGATTATTATGATCTTGCATACAAACTAATTTCAATAAATACTTTAGGTATTCCAATTGAATGCCAGTTGTTCCTAACTCCAACATCATTCTTTGGTTTTGGGATTAGTGCTTATGCGAACATCAATACAGTAAAAACTTTTTATAGTGGATTAATTTGTATTCGTATCGGAAAGCTAAGGTGATCAAAATATTACTCAAACCTCCCTATTGAGTTACCACGATATCCTCTGATGAAATCCTGAATTTTCATTGGCCGCTTTCCGGGCAGTTGGATTTCGAGTAATTGAATAATACCTTTGTCACATTGATCATTCATTATGTTTTCATCATTAGAATAAGTTCCCGGTACTCCTTTCCCGCAAGCAGAAAATTCAACACGAAGTATTGTATTTTTTGAGGAATTGAGTTAAAAAAGCTAAGGAAGGGACGAAAATTAATTTCAATTTGTTCTGATACCATATTTTTATCTGTCATATTTTATCAAAAAATCAATCTAATTGAATAATTCAAATTAATTAATTAATTTGCCAAAGGAAAATCAGCTATAATATATATTTATCACAGGATTTTTCATTAAAATTGTAAAAAATAAATTGAATATAATTTAGTTAAGGAAATTAACATGAAAACAGTATTACTTTTTGTCCTGACAGAAATATTTTTACTATTTATTAATACCGGAACAGACCTAAGTTCTCAGGGCTGGGAAGAACTTGCTAATCTTCCTAATCCAACAGGATTTCCTGTTATGGCATCCGCAAATGGTAACATATATTTATTGTCAGGTACTCAAGGAACTTTGGCAAAAACTTATGAATATAATCCTGAAACAAACACCTGGTCAGAAAAAGCTGCAATTCCTTCGGGTACAATTTACGCTTCTGCTGTGGAAGTGAATGGTAAAATATACGTAATGGGCGGTGGACAAACAAACCAGAAAAAGAATTTACATTATATTTATGACCCGCTGACCGACACAGTTGTCGAAGGAGATACATTACTGACTCCAAGAATGTATCACAGTGCTGCTTCTGCAAACGGGAAGATTTATCTTATTGGAGGACAGAACGGAGACGGAACAACGGAATGGTATTTTGATGAATATACTCCTGAGACGAATAGCTGGGCACGCAAGACTCAGACTCCTCATAATCAGGCATGGTATTGCGGAGCTGTGGGGATAGGAACTAAGTTTTACAGGATAACAGGAGGTCGTTGGAATTTACCTACTGATTACTTTGATGCTTATGATACAGAGACTGATGAGTGGGAAGAACTTCCACCTTTTCCAATAACACTTCATGCCCCATCGGCTGTTAATTTTCAGGATAAGATTATTGTGATGGGAGGTTACAACAATGAGAATGCGATTGATTCAATTTACACCTACTATCCAACTAGCGGTTTGTGGATATTATCTTTCAGCCGTCTCCCCGAACCAATGGCATATCACAAATCAGCAGTGATTGGAAATTATATTTATGTTTACGTTAAGCCCGAAGGCAGTCAATCCGGACTTTTATGGCGTTCTAAATTTGGGACAACAGATATTCGAGAAAATACTACTTTTGAAATTAATATTTTTCCAAATCCATGCACAGAGAAGTTTCGGATTGAATTGCCATGTATTCCAAATACTGAATTCGGCATTGAAATTTCTGATATATTGGGAAGAACAGTTTTATCTCAAGATAAGATATTAAACTTTGGTGCTAAAAATATTATTAATTTGCCTAATATAAAATCAGGAGTTTATTTTGTCAACGTTAATATTAATGGGAATAAAATTACAAGAACACTATTGGTTAATTAAATAGTAATTATTATGAAGAGTCTACTAAAAAAAACATACGTTATTGGATTAATATTTTTACTTACAACTACAGTAATCTTTTCTCAGGAATTGGTTAGTACCGAACCACAATTAAGAAATGTGGTGCTTGAGGAATTCACCGGTATTCATTGCGGAAATTGTCCCGGAGGACATAAAAAAGCTAAGGAACTGGCTGAATCGAATCCGGGAAGAGTTGTTCTTTTGGCAATTCACGAGGGTTCTTTTGCTAATCCCGGAGCAGGAGAACCGGATTTCAGAACAAAATGGGGTGCGGCAATACTTGCACAAACCAAATTATCAGGATTTCCCGCAGGGACAATTAACCGCCTGCGATTTCCCGGCTCGGATTATTCTTACCCTTACAATACACAAATGACAGGGGGCATGGCTCTCGGTCCAAACGGTTGGGACACTGCTTCAAATGATAGTGTACTTAACGGGGAGTTTTCACCTGTGAATATTGCTGCAAAAACGCGATGGAATAATGACACAAGGGAACTTGAAATTGATGTTGAACTATATTTTACTGACGATATACCGAACGGAGCAAAGTTGAATATTGCTTTTCTTGAAAGTCATGTTTGGGGACCTCAGACCGGAGCATCAGACCCAAAGAATTATGAGCATAATCATATACTACGGGATTTAATAACAGGTCAATGGGGTGAAAGTATTGCTGAAACTCTGAAAGGAAATGTTTACAGCAAAACATTTACTTATACAGTCAGTGATAAATTCAATGTTCTGAATTGTGATATTGCATTATTTGTAACTAAGGCAAACAATGAGGAGATATTTACAGGTATCGATCAGAAAGTTATTCCTCCCAAAATCTCAACTGAAAATTTTGATGGTAGAATAATAAATACAACGAGTAAAAGCAGCGAAGAAATAAATATTGACCTAACAAATATTTCAGATAATGATGTTTTCTTAGACATTACTTTCGAGAAATCAGAAAGGACTCCCGAGGATTGGCGTATAACTTTTATTAATCTTGCTGACTCACACTTTTTACTGCCAGCAGGCATGAAATTTCATATAACATTATTGATATTGACAAGCGAATCAAAAGGTATCGGTGATTTTATTATAAAGTTTGCCGATGGTGATTCAATTTCAACTCCTGTTTATGATACAATAACAGTTTTGACGACTGATATTCAGTTTCTTGAGATTGACGGCGGTGGTTCTGACTTAGCTGTTCTTCAAAATGCAAGAAATGATTTTGTATCGTTTCCATTCAGTACTTACAATGAAATTTCAGAGAATTTAGATGATTTAAAAATTGTTGTTTGGAACTGCGGAAAGACAGGGAGATTATCTTCGTCAGAAGCAGATATTCTTGTAGATTTGTTTTCAAAAGGAACAGGATTGCTAATTAATGGTTCAGGTGCATTGCCAACATTGACAATGGAAAATTCCTCACATGAATTGTTTTCTACTTTAGGAATTGCATGGACAGAATTTAATCAATTGACTGAGCAGACTTTTACATTAAAGGGTATTGATAATGACCCTGTTACCCGAGATTTTGAAGCATCGGGATTATCAGTTGCAAACAATGGATATTTGATGCAATCAACTGATATCAGAGATGGAACGATAGCTTTTCCTATGGTTAAAATGCTGGGAAACAACAAAACAATTAGCACAAGGACCGAAACAGAATCAGCGAAGGCTGTTTATCTCGGATTTAATATGAAAATTATTGAAGATGTTGATTTGCAAAAAATGCTTATTGGTAGGATTATTGACTGGATAGACGGGGTGGTGTGTGTAGATGAACTATCTGCTTTAGAGTCTGAGATATTCATTAATATTGTCCAAGAGAATAAGGGAGTTGAAAATATCTTAATAAGTAACAATGAGAATAAAGGTGTTGTTGCGAAGGTTTATGTTGTTGATTTATTGGGGAGGAAAGTAAAAACTCTTCTTGAAGGTGTTCTGAATTCAGGTAACAATTCATTTACAATAGATGATATCGGTAACGGATTTTATATGTTTGTATGTGAAACTGATGGTAAGATACATAGCAAAGGATTTATTAAATAAAAAGAGGACAAATAAATATTTGTCCTCTAAATAAAAAC
>CAZEHW010000271.1:0-3972 GCA_964511865.1 uncultured Hyphomicrobiales bacterium
ATGTAAGTGTATCATATAGCATTTGAACTGTATCACTCAGAGCATAAAGAGTTGTGTCTGCCCTTTTTAGTAATGTTTGATACTGAATTGGAATTTCTGAGAATAATACAAAGTTATCAAAAAGTGAGTATTCCACTTTGATTCCTGCTTGATATACCGAATACTCGAATATATAATCTCTTTCCGGCTGTTCTTCATCCAACGATTTATCAGGTAATTTAAATGTAGTATTCCCATCCAAATCAAAGTAACTTGTTGCACTGCCTTTACCGGCAAAAAATCTAATGTCTAATGTCTTAGCGGGATAAAATTCTGTCTGTGAATACACAACAGATTCAAATGATATTAGAATCATTATTATAACTTTTGTTATTATTTTCAAGTTTTTCCCTTTTTTTATTCTTGTTAATGTTATTAGACAAATTTTGTCTAAATAAAGTTTAAATCATTTATGTAATTCAGACAGTTTTTTTGTTTTACCCGTATTAACTATTAATATTTTTGACTTGTTTGGAATACTTTCTTTTAATTGAAGGAGTAATGCAAGTCCTGCCATTCCCGATGGTTCAAATTTTATTTTTTGATTGCCGGCTATATCTAATGCCTGCTGTACAAAAGTTTCTTTTACATAATAAAAGCCCGTCCTACTGCCAACACATGCATATTCATTTTTTAATGTATTTATATATTTCTTAAAGGAATCAATTGAAGGCAAAAAGTTTGAATATAGTTTATCCAGTACTGTATTTGGCTGGTCTGACGATGCTCCAAAGAAATGTGTATTTTTCAGTATATCTATATTCCCAAAAAATCTTGGGTCATGCTTAGGTATAAATGAATTGAAATATTCTAATTTTACTATATTTAAAACATTTATGAAGAGGTCTCCCGTACCGAATGGCACGAAACAGTATTCAGGGTTTTGCATGAGAATTTCATAACTCATCCAGTCGTAATAATTATCCTGATTAGGGTCTAATGTTTCTCGGTATGTAATATCGAAACCGCTTTGATTTTGAGTTAGTTCTTTTATTTCATCTGAGGATAATAGTTTCCTCGATAAATCAGTTTCATATAATTCGCATCCAATATCAATTATTGTTTGTTTAATTGCTGAATTGAGATTTTTATCTATCAGCACTTTCAGCTTGACCGGTATTTCAAACAGGTTTAAAAAGTGCTGAATTGCTATAGCGGCACTGCCTGATGAGATTATTGACATTTGAGGCAGGTAATCCTTATACTTTAAGCCCTGAATCAATGATTTATACTTAATTACAACCTCCCAAGCCAGCCGGTCTTTGTGAGTTCCTGTAGGATTTGTGCTTTCATCTTTCAACCATACATTTGTGAATCCGGGAACTTTAATTTTGTAAGTATTTGATGCCGGGAATTTTGGCTGATAGTACGGCAAAGGAGGAAACTCTGGTTTATCAGGGTCATTCATCGATGGTATTTTTATACCTTTATAAGTTTTTTCCAATGCAACATTGATTTCTTTCACACTTGATTTCTTTGGAAGCAGATTTATCAATTCTTCCTGAGTTTTTATTTTTGATAGTAATATTTTGTATAGAATTTTAAATTCACTTGTTCTAATCAGGTCGAGAACCCTGTTTAATTCTACAATAATTCCTTTAATTTCCTGTAGCTCCTGACTTAATTTCAGGAAAATTTCTTTGTCTTTTTTCTCACCCAGAATTAATTTATGGTTTTCTTCAAGTTTTTCACTACGGAGTTTCCAGTATTTCAGCAATTCCGACCTGCCGAGTGAATCAAAGATATTGAAATCACCTTCATAAATGTCATCTAACAAGATATGGAACGTGTGTGATATGTAATTGTCAAGATCTGAATTTGTGTATTCTATTAGCTCTTTAACACAGTTTTCATTTTGAAGATAATCGCGGCTTATTAATGATATTATAATTGTTTTATCTTCCAATTCAGCATAGACATCGGAAAGTCGCCCTTTACTATATGTATGAGTGTTGCGTGTATCTGAATCACAGGGAAAGCCCATTTCGTCTTTAAGCTTTGTTATCAGTTTTTCAGCTTCAACCATGTTATTCATCGTTGATGATACAATGAATTTAATATTATGTTCCGGAAGAGATGTAAAATATTGTTCGTGCCCGGTTCTTTTTTCATGTCTGAGGAAGTCAAATCTTTTTTTTCCGTATGCAAAGAGATAACAAACCTCAATATTATATTCCTGAAATCTGAGTGAAGTAGCTTTTTTGTTTGTATAAAGCAAATTTCTGAAGAATGTGTTTCCCGGCAGTATATCGTAAAGGACCTGATCGTTAATACGAATTACTACATTCTCACTTAGCTTGAAATCATCAAGCTTTGCTTTCATAATCTCCCGAAGTTCCTCATAGTTTTCGAGATGCGAATTGAAGGGCTTGCTCCCTCCTTCCATCTCGTATTGTTCCCTAATTTTTGCTCTGAGGGAATCAAGTTCATTCTTTTCGATTTTAATCCAACCGCTTTTTAACAGTATTTCTTTTGTCATTTTTGCACTTTTTTTCTTTTTTTCTACGAATATATTTTCTAATTTAAGAAATCTCATTGAGATAATATTCCTTTTCATTATTTTGGAATATATTTTTTGTAAAATAATTGATTGAATTATTATGAATAATATTATACATGAAATTTTAAATATGAAGAAATCTATTATAACTAAGTTAATAACAGTTTCACTGGGTCTTGTTTTTGCGTTTTGTGCTTCTTCAAATAAGACAGATAAATCTGAATCAGAACCGATTGGAACAGCTCAACCGGTCTTAAAGTATGAGACTATCGCGAAAGCGAAGTATTCAGGTGATATAGTCTATATACCTAATCCAAATAATACTTATATGCTCTGTGTCAATCGTTTGAAGCCTACTAATGAAAATCCTTTTCCAAGCTTCAGTTACTTTATTTACGATCTGGCTAAGGATGAGGTGATTTATGAAGACACTGAGTCTAACGGTGATGTTCTCTGGAAGAATAATGACCAGCTCATGATTCATGTTTTCCCCGGTCAAATCAGGACAGAAGATGATAAACCTATTGTTTACATTTACGATATTAAAAAGCAAAAGAAATTTTTTGATGAAATTATCAAGGACTAAAACAATGAAAATTAAATACTTTTTTTTTATTATTTTAGCGACATTTTTATGTTGCTATTTTGCGTTTCAATATTTTCATCCAACTCAGGATGACGTCCTTCGACAAGCTCAGGGTGTTTTTGGCAGACAGCAGGCAGCAGACGGCAGACGTGAGAAGGGAGATTTGAAAGTTCAAAAGCCTGAACTGTCATTGACAGAATGTTCTAAAGCTGATAAGCAAAATTATACAAGTAATCCTTTAACCAAACTGACATTGACAGAAGCTGATAAACATGAACTAATTAAATATGAAGTTAAGGAGTATGATAGGTCACAAAAGTTTGATGTACCTTATATGTTTGCTGAACTACATAATAATATTAGGACCAAAGAGGGCTGGCAGAGACCAGCTTACAAACCAAATCAAAGACTTTCTGAGTTTACAAAAGCATTCGAATATAATGAGAAACATAAGGAACGCTTTCAAGCTAAACTGGATTGGGTTGAAAGAGGTCCCGGTAATGTTGGCGGGAGGACAAGGGCATTTATTGTTGACCCAAATGATACAAGCCATCAGACATGGTTTGCCGGTTCTGTCGGCGGAGGTATTTGGCTAACTACCGATAAGGGTTTGAACTGGCGAAACATGACTCCTATGCTACCAAATTTAGCAACAGCTACTTTGGCTTATTCTGCATCGAATCCTGATATTATATATGCCGGTACAGGTGAGGGTTACATGAATCTGGATGCTATTAACGGGGACGGTATATTCAAATCAACTGACCATGGTGAGTCGTGGTACCATCTACCCTCTTCCTCTAAGTTTAAATCTATTAACCGAATAATCGTGGACCCTGATAATCCG
>CAZEHW010000272.1:0-3970 GCA_964511865.1 uncultured Hyphomicrobiales bacterium
GTAAAAAACTTATCAAAACAAATCAATGAAAATTTCGATATTATTTCGTTATACATTCCCTGGGAAGCTGAATTAAATTCAAATTTTCCAAATCAGATGCTGGATTCAATTTATACGCAAAAATCAATTCCTTTGATAACCTGGGAACCCTGGTTGAATTCATTTAAAGATATTGAGGCAGGGAAACACATTTTTAAGCTTATTGAAGAAGGATATTTTGA
The DNA here is from genome assembly GCA_964511865.1 of uncultured Hyphomicrobiales bacterium. Lineage (GTDB taxonomy): Bacteria > Bacteroidota > Ignavibacteria > Kapaibacteriales > UBA2268 > ChocPot-Mid. The sequence continues at coordinate 222 of CAZEHW010000272.1, forward strand.
TGAATTCATTTTAGGGTTTGCCAAAAAGCTCAAAAATCTTGAAAGACCTGTATTTTTAAGATTCGCTCATGAATTCGATAATCCTTTCTATTCCTGGTACATTGAAGGTGATAGTGCTTCAGTTCAATTTAAAAAAGCATGGATTCATACCTATGAAATATTTAAGGATATTGAAGCAAACAATGTGATTTGGGTTTGGAATCCATGGAAACCTGAAAATGTGGAAAATTACTATCCCGGGCAAGAATATGTCGACTGGATTGGAGTAAATATCCTGAATTATGGAGAATTGAATAGTAAAGGGGAGTGGCTTAGTTTTGACAGTTTGTATTACTATTTTCATTTGAGTATAAAAAATCTTCCTTCAACCCCGGTTATTGTTACTGAATTTGGCTCTTTGCGGACTGAGCCAAATCAGGAACAGTGGATCACAGATGCTTTTAATTCAATAGAAAATAAATTTGATGAGATAAAATCTGTGGTTTATTTTAACAGTAAAGTCGATAACAATTGGCCAAACGGTTTAAAAAAAACCGGATATCTTGATTGGACAATTGGGCAGAACCAGCTCATTAAAAACTCATTCAGCAGTAAAAATGCACCTGATTATGTGTTTTCTGAATTGCCGACAATAACTGAATCTGATACTTCAAAAAATATTTTAAACGAAACACAACTGGAAAATATCAAAGGAATTTATTATCAAAAGGGGCACGACTGGCGAAAGGATTACCATGTTTTAAACAGACAAAATCTGGAAAAAGAGTTTGAAAAAATAAAGCGATTAGGCATTAATACTATTAAATTTGAAGGGAATTCAATTTACAGTTACAATGTTTTAGAAATAGCGAAAGAATTTGATTTTAAAATTGCTTTTGGTTTCTGGATTCCTGCATCCCTCGATTTTATTAATGACTCCATTCAGGCCTTCAAACTCAAATCGGATATTTTAAAGCGGCTTGAAAAATACAGGGATAATGAACAGATAACATCATGGAATATACTGAACGATGTACAATATAATCAAAAGGATTTTTATCTGAAGCCACGTTTACTGTATCAAAACAAAGCCTATATTATATGGTTGAAGGAGTTAATCCGGGAAATAAAAAAACTGGATCGGGATAGACCTGTAATTGTTGATTTGGAAGTTAACCAGCTTTCTATGTATCACGCAGGAATGTTACAAAAAAATATTAATGGAATCGACGCTTTCGGATTAGTCGTTAAAAACATAGCGCATCTTGATTCTTTGAATGCATTTATGGGTCGTAAGAAAATAAAGAGTATTTATAGTGAAATTGATGTTGATACCCTAATCGATAATAACATTATTGTCGGTAGTCCTTCTTTTTACATTACCTCATGGCGCGATCAGCATGAAAGTAATAAACTTACTGATGATGGTATTACTGATAGAAAAGGAAGATTTAAAAGAGAATATTTTAAGTTGATGCATGTATTGCAGAATACGGATATGGTAATTGATTCGAACAGCATAAGAATTCTTAAACCTGCTACACTCATTTACGAAAATGGGAATTATATTTATTATGCTGTAATATACAATGAAGCAGAAGGTTGGAAATATGGAATGTATGAAGATAAATTCCAGTACGAATGGTCGTTGGTTAAATGTGACAAATATGGAAATTATCTCGCAGTAAAAGACATCGGTTCAGGACCTGTTTTGTCCTTATCAATTCCCCGGGAATATGAATATTTCAGATTGTTACTGACTGCCTCTGATGGAATAAAAATTACAACCGATATTACTACATTAAATACACCATTGGTATATAATACAAACAGAATAAATTAAAATCATCATTCGCAAATTAATAAACACAATTCTTGAACAATTATAATCCCAAACACCAGTTCTGTCATTGAAAATAAAATAACTAATGTATGCTTAAGATTCATAGGATGTGATAGATTTGAATATTAAAATTGAGAATTAGTTTTTGTCCAATACTTGTAACAAAATACCAATTTCTATTCCGTCCATAAATAATTTCAATTTTCTTAAGCAGTTATCAATAAGATTTTAATCATATAACATTGTAATGTTTTACATAAATGGAAATGTTGATAATTAAAACCTGTTAATAGAATCCAAAAACAAGTTTTTGGAAAATAATTACTTGTTTTTGGAATTTAAAAACAAGTGATAAGATTGTATTTTCTACCCGAAGAAAATACCAGTTGCAAGTCTGGTCTGATCCGATGATTCCTTCAAAGATGAAATGATTATCGTTATTTTCACCAAGAATTAAGTAAAAGAGGCTGTCTGTTAAATCAGGCAGCCTCTTTTGCATTTAATTCCTCATGAAGATTTATTTTCGTTTGATTAATTTTTGAATCCTGAAATTATTATTGTACTCAGTTTTTACAATATAAATACCTGCAGGTAGATTGTGGATTTGAAAAGATTCTATACTGTTTTCAACAAACCTGGTAATTAATTCTTCTCCTGTAACATTCAAAAGTGAGATTCTGGTTCCTGATTCCGGTAATAAAGAAAATCTGACACTGAAATTGTCACTTGCCGGATTTGGATATAAATCTATTTCCATATTATTGAAATCGCTTATACTGTTTGTTATTTGCTTGTTATTGATATGAATAAACACACTGGCATACTTGTTGAAAAGCATTTCACCGTCAATGATTTCAGATGTCAGATTGCCTTCTGAATCTGTGTTGTTTTTCCATACTTTTAGTATAATTGAATTTCCATCGGCAAATCCGTTGATCCCGTTCTGTTCAGCTGCCGATGCAGGAAGACTCACTGCATTGTTGGTAAAATCCATTTCAGATAATTTGATTGCACCTACACAAATCTTTCCGTCGAAAGCAGCAATCTCATCACCAATCTGCAAACCGGTTTTATTCAGGTCGAGGATATTGATGTTCATATGGTCAATACCATTACCTACATAACTGACTTTGAAATAGCTGGTTTCAAATCTTTCAGCATAATTCAATCCTGATTTTACGTAAATATCCTCTACCGTTAACGTTCCGTTTCCCGATGCAATTAGTATGTAACCTTCACCACCATTGAAATTTCCAATTCCGTTTATCCATCCATTATTACGCCAGTTTTCAATTGAATTTCCCCTTTCATCCAACACCTTATCCAAAATTCCTGCATCAATTAAAGGTTGAATTACAACCATTGCGTCAATTGATCCATCTATGGGGAAGGAAATAAAATTCGTTCCTTTTTTAATTTCAATATCCAGAGGCAATGAGACAGACTTACCTGTGATTTCCAAAGTACAATCAGATGAAACCCTGATTTTGTATCCTTCGGTTTTCTCCATATTCCCGATATTGTTTAGCCATCCTATTACATTGTTTTGTTTCAAAAAAGTATTGCCATTTTCATCCTCAATTCTGACTAAATTTCCATCATTAACCAGTACATTCATAACAGTATCCATACTTTGATTTGCAGGTATCAAATAGGAAGAGAAAATATTCCAGCCCTTACTAAGTGCTATATATTGAGTGCTGACAGGAATTTCATTTATAATGATATCGGGTGGTGTATTATCAATCGGTAAAGTTATGATTACTTCCGCGCTGACACTTGCAGATACATTACCGGCCTCATCTTTCGCCCATGCGTATAATGTTTTTGTACCTTCCGAAGAGAAAGAGTAAGAAACCGGTGCAGCCACCGACCAACCTGCATCGGCAGCATTTGGGGCAGTAGAAGTTTCAGTGATTTTGAAACC
>CAZEHW010000273.1:0-3913 GCA_964511865.1 uncultured Hyphomicrobiales bacterium
TAAAACCTAATGACCAGGGTTCGACAATTGGAATTACTGTAATTGAAAATGGGAATCTTGATGATATAAAAAGTGCTGTATTAAATGCATCCAAATATTCGAATAGTGTTCTTATTGAAAAATTTATAAAGGGAAGAGAACTGACAGTTGGTATTGTCGGAGATGACATTTTACCTGTAATCGAAATAATTCCACAAGAAGGATTTTATGATTATGAGCATAAATATACAAAAGGCAAAACCGAGTATATATGTCCTGCGGACATACCTGAAGACATTGAAAGTTTTACTCAGGATATGGCATTTCTTGCTTTTCAGGTTTTAGATTGCTCCGGTTTTGCTCGAGCAGATTTTAGATTAGATGAAGACGGACAGCCATTCTGCCTTGAAATGAATACAATCCCCGGGTTTACTGAAACGAGTTTAGTACCTAAAGCAGCGAAACAGATAGGAATAGAATTTCCTGAACTATGTGAGAAAATAATTAATTTAGCTATTGAAAATAATAATGGACAACCATGATAAAAGTATTTGATGTATGTGGAATCGGCAACGGTTTGGTAGATATCCAAATTGAAGTGGAAGATTCCGTAATCGAGAAATTCAATCTGACAAAAGGCGGAATGCAGCTTGCAGATGCCGAACAGCAGGCAGAAATAATAAAAGCATTGTCTGGCAGGAAACAGTATAGAAGTAGTGGCGGTTCTGCCGCAAATACGATTATTGCTTTTAGTGAATTTGGAGGGAAGTCGGCGTATCAGACTGTTCTTGGTAATGATGAATTAGGAAAATTTTATGCAAAGGAATTTACTGATTTAGGAATTGTTCTTGCAGGAAAAACTGAGGATAATCATCCAACGGGCACATGTCTTGTATTGATTACACCTGATTCTCAGCGTACAATGGTAACTTCTCTTGGGGCGAGTGCTTTTTTTACAAAAAATGATTTGGATGAAGGAAAAATAAAAAAGGCAAGATGGCTTTATATTGAGGGTTATGAATTTACTCAGGAAGACAGTTCCAACGCTGTTTTTAAAGCTGTCAAACTAGCTAAAAAGCACTTTACTAATATTGCTATTTCTTTTTCCGATGGATTTGTAATAGATATGTTTTATGATAAAGTTAAACAAATTGCTGATATTTGTGATTTAGTGTTTTGTAATGAAGCAGAGGCAATGAAATATGCCAAAATTGACAATATTACACATACTATGAATTATTTTAACGAAAACTTAAAAAATTATGTAATTACAAAAGGAGAAAAAGGTTCAGTTATTAAATGGGATAACAAACATTATACTATCCCGGCATATAAATCTGTACCTAAGGACAGTACTGGTGCAGGTGACATGTATGCAGGTGCTTTTTTGTATGGTATTATTGCGACTGAATCAGCCCTGAAAGCAGGACACTTAGCTTCAATATCAGCGGCTAAGGTTGTTTCCCAGTTAGGTGCAAGATTAAAAGGTGAACATATTGATTTAAGAGATAAAATATTTAAAGAAATAAAAGGTTAAACTATGGCTAAAAAATTAATAATTTTTATTGGAGTAATATTTATGAGTACTACAGTATTTTCTCAAATGAAAGTAAGTAATAATGAAACTCCTGATGGTAACAGTAGTGAATTAGTAAAGCGTGAAAATATAGAAAACAAATATAAATGGGATTTGACTCAAATGTTCAAATCAGATGAAGATTGGGAGAAGGAATTCCAAAGACTTGAATCTTTAACCTTAAAAATTAAATCCTACGAAGGAAAACTTGGCAATTCGGCACAGATTTTATTCGACGCACTGGAATTTTCAGATAAGTTTTGGGCGGATGTACAGCTAATCATGCAATATGCCAGCATGTCAAAGGATTTGGATCTGGGAGATTCAAAATATCAGGCGATGTATTCCAAAGCGATGTCTTTGGTTAATAATGTTTCAACAGCTATGTCATTTATCAGACCTGAAATATTAACAATTCCCGATAACAAATTACAAGAGTTTCTCAATTCTAATAAGGACCTGAAAGTTTACCAACACAAGTTAGACAATATCCTCAGAATGAAACCGCATACTCTCACAAAAAACGAAGAAGAAATTTTATCATTAGCCGGACCGGTTGACGAAAGTTTCATGGCTACTTACAGATTGTGGGCTAATGCAGATGTTCAATATCCTGTCATAAAGGATGAAAATGGAAATGATATAAGACTTTCACCTTCTCGTTATTATGCCGGAATGTATTCACCGGACAGGGAATACAGGGAAAGAGTTTATAAAAATTACCTTATTCCTTTTTTGGATTATAAGAATACTTTGACATCCCTGTATTTCGGTAGCATTAAATCGAACATATTTCAATCAAAATCGAGAAAATATAATTCAACTCTGGAATGGTCATTAGATGAAGTGAATGTACCGGTTGAAGTGTATAAAAACCTGATTCAATCAGTTAATAAAAATTTAAAACCTTTGCACAGATGGTGTTCCTTAAAGAAGAAGATTTTAAATATTGACAAAATGCATGTTTATGATACTTATGTTACTTTGTTCCCGGCAACAAAGAGAAAATACAGTTATGATGAAGCTGTTGATTTAGTCCTGAAAGCTCTCGAACCGCTTGGCGAAGACTATCATAAAAACTTAAAGCATGCCTTCGATAACAGATGGGTGGATGTTTACGAAACAAAAGGCAAGCGTTCAGGTGCATACTCCACCGGTTCAGTAAAAGGTTCCCATCCTTATGTGTTGCTGAATTGGGGAGGGGAACTTGATGACGTGTTTACTTTAATTCACGAGATGGGACACAATATGCACTCTTTATATTCGGCACAAACACAGCCATATCCTTATGCAGACTATCCGATATTTTTAGCTGAAGTTGCTTCTATAACAAATGAAATGCTCTTGCTCGATTATTTAATTGAAAATTCTCAAAGTAAAGAAGAAAAGCTGACTTTAATCGAAAAATACCTAAATAATATGCGTGGGACTTTCTTCAGGCAAACCCGTTTTGCCGAATTCGAAATGGTTATTCAGGAAATGGTCGAAAAGGGAGAACCATTAACCCCCGATGTTATGGCAAAAATATTTGGTGATATGTTCCAAAAGTACTGGGGACCTGATATGTTTGTTGATGATGAGGAAAGACACTCATGGTCGAGAATTCATCATTTCTTTTATGATTATTATGTTTACTCGTATGCAACAAGCTTTGCCGCATCACAACTCATTGCAGAAAATATAAAGAAGCAGGGGCAATCCGCAATTGACAGGCATGTAACTTTTTTGAAATCCGGTGAATCGGATTATCCGATACCAACATTAAAGAAAAATGGTGTTGACATGACAAGCCCTGAGCCGATGGTTGCCGTTGCAAAAAAAATGGATGAGCTGTTGGATAAGATGGAAGAGTTGATGAAGTAGAGATAATACAAATTTTTTTTGTTTATTTTAAATTTTGATATTGTTTCATTTATTAGGAGTCAAAACTTATGTTACAAAACAAAATAATAGCAATTATTATACTGATATTTGCTCTTTCATCTTGTAATGAGAGATATCCTAATTCTCCCAATGGTGATGATGAATCAATACAATCAAAGAACTTTTTCCCTATGAGTGTGGGTTCTTGGTGGGTTTATGAACAATATGATTTGAACCCGTCCAATCGAGAATGGTATTTTTGGTCAAGAGACTCTGTTGTTATTATTGATAAAAGAATTTTTCAAGGAAAAGAATCCTACATGTTTATTCATTATATAAAAAATGCAAATAAGTATAATTGGATTGACACATCATATTTTTCTCTTAGCAATGATTGTTTATATGAGTATAGAAATTTACGTGGATATTTTGAAGATATTAATGAATGGGTAAAAATTGCTGATTTTACTACTAATAAAGGATGGCAGTTACTTG
>CAZEHW010000274.1:0-3908 GCA_964511865.1 uncultured Hyphomicrobiales bacterium
ATATTCATATTTGATTACAAATTCAACCTGAAGGTTTAATGTTAATTCTATAATCGAAAGATTATTTAAGGAATTTAATCAAATATAAATTTTTTGTGAAATAGTTTTTTAATATTTTGTAAAGAAGAGATAAACAAAAAAAATTTTAAAATATATTTCTTAAAAAATGAAATGTTAGTTATATCACGAAAAACAGGAGAAGAAATTCAAATCGGTGATTCTATTAAAATTACTGTCGTCAACATCGAACGCGGTGTTGTCAGGATAGGTATTGAAGCACCTAAAGATATAAATATCATCAGAACTGAAATTAAGCAAGCCCAACATGAAAAAAACCCAACAAATCAGGACGAAGATTTAGATAATGAATGATTAAAAATTACTAGTTTTAAATACAGATGAATTTGTAGCGGGGACAGGACTTGAACCTGTAACCTTCGGGTTATGAGCCCGACGAGCTACCAATTGCTCCACCCCGCGATATATTAAGATTACAAATATAACACTTTTTATTTTCTCCTCAAAATTATATCAATGACCGCTCACTTCAATAATTTTACTCTTATTCAAATGCCTTCATCAAAAATGCCTTGAATTCTTCTTCATTGTCATTGTAAACTTCTGTTGCAATAACTTCCCCATCAGGAGTTAAAATGACATATAGCGGAATTGCTACTGATTGGAATTTTTCCAATTGCATTTTTTTATTAGATAAATATGGCTCCTCGTTTACATCAGTTATTAATTTTACTTTTACCATTTGAGCAAGCAGAGAACTGATGCTTTCTTTCGGGAACATATTCTTTTCCATCTTTTTGCAATTTGTACAGGTTTTTCCGGTGAAATCGAGAAAGACAGGTTTATTTTCTGTTTTTGCCAATGCGAGAGCTTCATCATAGTTTTCCAACCAATCACCAATCTCTTCTTTTGGTACAATCTGCTGTCTGCTGTCTGCTGTCTGCTGTCTGCTAATTTCCGATTGAGGAACGTAAGTTTCAAGTTCTCCTAAATTCATACCAAATAAACCACCCACAAGATAGAATGTTAGAGTGGCAAAAATCAAGGCAAATATTAATCTTACCGAACCAATTGTTTCTACTTTTGAGTCCATTTTCAATTTAAAAACACCAAGAATGTAAAGTGTATTTAAAGCAAATATTCCAATCCAAATACTCAGGAATAACTCACGGGACAAGCCCCCTCCCCATTGAATCAGAGCATTGTTAATAAAGTATAGCGATGTCGAGAGAACAATAAATCCAAGGACAACTTTCATGTTGTTCATCCAGCCGCCGGCTTTTGGCAAACTACCCAATGCAGATGGGAAAAGTGCCAGAAAGAAAAATGGTAGAGCCAATGTAGCCGAAAATCCAATCATTGAAATTATAGGATAAAACCACTCACCTGTCGAAGCCGCTATCAATGCAGCTCCAACCAAAGGTCCCGTGCAAGAAAAAGAAGCTAAGGAAAAAGTCAATCCCATCAAGATAACACTTCCAATACCGCTCCCCTGCATACTTTTAGCGTTTAGTTTATTCATCAGACCTGTAGGCATTTGTATCTCATATGCACCAAAAAGATTGAATGTAAAAAATATAAATATAGCGGCTATAAAGATATATACTCCCGGACTTTTAGCAAAATCCTGAATACCTGATGCACCGAAAAGTACTGAGAAGATAAAACCAAGTGCAGTAAAAGTAATAATTATTCCAATCGCATAAACCAAAGCATCTCGTAAACCTTTACCTTTTGCAGTTTCAGAACGTTTGGCAAAAAATGAAACTGTAATCGGTACCATAGGAAAAACACAGGGTGTCAGTAAAGCTAAAGCACCAGCACTTATCGCTATCCATAAAAACGAGAAAATCCCTCCACTGGATTCTCCATAGGGCTCAAGTGTCAAATTGGTTATAAATTCTTCCGGTGGTAAACATTTGGTTTGGTCGCACAATTGCATATATACAACAGCTTGCAAAGTGTCAACTTCAAAATTCAAATCCTTTTTTGCTTTTAGAGGAATTTCAAATTCCACTTCACCTTCGTAATACTTTACCTCCATTTCAAAACCGTCATCATGTTTGGTATGAGGTTTTGGAGCTTTGATTTTACCGTTGAGTTCGGCAAATTCATCAGGTCTAAAGGTTATTTCAGTTGGTGTAGGACCAATACCGTCTGCACTAAGTTGTTCGACAATATCGTAAGTATACCAGTTTTTATCAAATTTTAAAACAACTTTGACAGCAAACGTTTCACCCTTTTTTACCTCCATAACTGAAGGATAAGCCGTCAGCTTGAAGTTTTGTTTTTCGCCTGCAAATGTATTATTATTAAATAATAATGTTAAAATTAATCCAAGAATTAAATATTTAATATTCATAAAAAAGCCTTAACTAGTTTATTTTTAAAAAATTTGTTATTCATTATCAGCTTGAAAATAGCTTATATGCCGTTGGTCAGCAAACGCAGAACCGGGACCTTTATTTTGTTTAATCTGGTCTGACAGATTTTCTGAAAATATCTTTGCGGCATTGTAGCCATAAGTTCTTGAAAGATAATTAATTGCGATTACTTCTGCAATAACGGTGATGTTTTTACCGGGAAATATGGGAAGTTTAATCGTGGAAATATCTATTCCCATAATACTTGTTGCTTCCTCGTCAAGTCCTATACGTGTATAGTCATCTTCACGGTCCCACTCAAGCAATTCAACAATTATTTCGAGACGTTTTTGAAACCTGATTGAACGGACACCGAACATCTGTCTAACATCGATAATGCCGAGCCCTCGTATCTCCATAAAGTGCTTAACAAGGGACGTTCCGGTACCCATAATTAAACTTTCCCGTTTCTTTGTGAGCATAACAACGTCATCAGCCACGAGACGATGACCTCTTTCGATTAAATCCAAAGCGATTTCGCTTTTTCCAATTCCGCTTCTTCCTACAAATAAAATTCCAATACCGTAAACATCCACGAATGAACCGTGTACAACTGACTGCGGTGAAAACTGGTCATCTAAGAATTCGGAAAGTAGGAATTGAGTTTTGGTTGTATTAAAATGAGTTTGTAAGATTGCAATTCCGGCTTCATTTGCAATGTCAATAAGTTCTTTGTCCAATCCCTGTTTATTTGTCAGGATTATGCATGGCATAGGAAATTGGGTAAGATTTTTGAATGCAAGAATTCTTTTTCGTTTAGTAAGACCATTAAGATAATAACATTCAGTATTACCAAAAATCTGAATCTGCTTGAAGTTAAAAAGACCGACATATCCTGCAAGGGCAAGTTGCGGTCTGTACAGGTTTTTATTGTGAATAATATTATCGAATCCGACATTCTCTTTTGTCAGGACTTCAAGCTTGGTAGGCGCATCCAGTAAATTTTTAACCAGCAATTGTTTTTGCTGTAAAATCTGAATTTTATCAACGTAAGACATAAACTCTACAAATTAGTGAAACAAAAAAGTTCAATATAATAAGAAAAGGGGCATCCTCAAAGCCCCTTTTTTTATTTTCTATCTCTCAATCAAAAACCTTAGCACTGCGGGAGCAAGATAATCCAATTGCCATTTGTCAATAAAACTCATAATTGTTTACAAATAATTTCACTTATTTTAAAGCATTATTTCAATGCTCAGGAATAAGGGAAAGCTTTGTATTTAAATCCGTGCCTGTCTTTGTAACAACTGACACAACGTGAAACAACTGACACAACGTGAAATACTATTAGATTTAATATATTTTTCATGTCAGTCTCCTTTACTTATTGATAATGAGTTTATATGTTTTGGTAAAAGAGACAGCGTTAATACGCAATAAATAAGTACCAGATGGTGCAAATCCAAGATTTAATCTGATTTGATTATCGTTAAATATTATTTCATTCATTCTAAATTCATGGATAAT
>CAZEHW010000275.1:0-3877 GCA_964511865.1 uncultured Hyphomicrobiales bacterium
TTACACAACTTTGGGAAAGAGAAAAGGATTTAAGATGCAAAATACTCATTGCAAAAAATTATTCGAATTATACCATATTAATAGAGAAACCTAATCAAAAACTGCTAAAAGAGTTTTTTACAAGCATCGGCAGTAAATCTTACTTATGGGAAAGTCAATATTATTATCTATTGCTTTCATTAACTTTAATAAAGGACAAAAATTTCAGGAATGATTATATAAAATCTCTTACCGAAGAGCATCCTTCAAAAAAAGTCAGGCAAAGCATTCTTTATGGATTGATTGGAAGTTATCATAACCAGAAGAATGAAAAAGAAGGTATGAAGTACTATGATATTTTAATGAAAAAATATCCTGTCTCACCATATGCAAAAATGGCTATGAAGGAATATTCTCCAGACAGGAAAATAATGATTGATAAAATCATACCTGACTTTTCAATCGAGAATAATGATAAACCCGGTGTTATGATAACAAGCAAAGACTTGAGAGGGAAGTATGTTTTAATTGATATGTGGGCTTCCTGGTGCGGTCCCTGTATTGGTGAGATGGAAAATCTGCATCATGCTTATAATAAATTCAAAAACAAGAACTTTACAATACTTAGTATTTCAATTGACCAAAAAAAGGAAGATATTACTAAATTCAGGGCTGGTAAGTGGAAAATGCCATGGCTGCACTCCTTTTCCGAAGGTGTTTGGAAAAGCAAAATGGTCGAATTTTTTGAAGTAACAGGCGTTCCCAAACCAATGTTAATTGGACCTGACGGGAAAATACTCGAAATGGAAGGCAATTTACGAGGAGAGGGTTTGGAAAAAACTTTAGCAAAATATTTGTAATTTTAAATTATATATTATTAAATTGATAAATTTCTGATATTTTGAGGAATTAATGAGAGAAAATAAAGCTGTTTTTACAAAAGATGAATTAGCTGTTAATTTGGGTGATAGTGCTGTTCAGTTTTTACCTGATGGATGGTCATGCGAAGGCGTTCGTTCTGACAGCAGGGAAATTGTGAATGGTAATTTGTTTGTTGCTTTGAAAGGTGAAACAACTGACGGGCATAATTATATCCAAAAAGCATTCGATTTAGGTGCTTCTGCCGCATTGGTTGACCAGCACTGGTATAAAGATGTCATCCTGAGCTTGTCGAAGGATGAAATTGATAAATGTAATTCAAAGTTTATTATTGTAAAAGATACACTCAAAGCATTAGGAAAACTTGCAAATATCCATCGCAGAAGATTCAATATTCCCGTTGTTGCCATAGCAGGTTCAAACGGCAAAACTACAACCAAGGATTTAACAGCATCTGTATTATCTCAAAAATTCAAAGTGTTGACAACATACAGAAATTTTAATAATCAAATTGGTTTGCCTTTTATGCTTTTTCAGTTGGAATCCACTCATGAAATTGCAGTTTTGGAGATAGGTACTAATGAACCCGGTGAAATACCTATATTATCAAATATTTTAGAACCTACACATGGACTTATAACTAACATTGGAAAAGAACATCTGGAAAAATTGATTGACCTTGATGGTGTCGAAATGGAAGAAACTTTTCTATTTGGCTTTCTGCATAAAACCGGTGGTATTTGTTTTGTTAATCTTGATGATGAACGGCTATGTAAATATGGAATAATACTTGAAGATGAAGTTTCTTATTCATCAACTGACAAGGATGCAATGATAAACGCAAATATATCATTGAACGAAAATCTTAATCCAATTTTATCATTTACAGCAACTTACAGACAATTCGATGTACAAATGAAAACTATAGGATATGCAAGTGCATTAAATGCAGTTGCAGCAGCTTCCGTGGGTTTGCATTTTGGTCTGACAAATGATGAAATAATTTCCGGTTTAGAAAAATACCAACCTGAAAGCGGTCATGGCTATGCAAGGATGCTTGTTGAAAAAATTGGGAATTTCAAAATTTTGAATGACTGCTATAACGCTAATCCGGATTCTATGGAAATGGCTTTTCATTCATTAAAAATTATCTCCGGTGTTGGAAGAAAATTAGCAGTCATTGGTGATATGAGAGAATTAGGTGAAGCATCTTTTGAAGAACATAAAAAAATCTTAGAGAAAGCTTCGGAGATTGCAGATTTAATTTTTATTTTTGGAGTTGAGATGAACAGGGCTTATGCCTCCATCTATAAATCAAATAAAATCCTGCAATTTGATACAAAAGAGGAATTAATTGATACTCTTGAATCTGAAATTAAAGAAAATGACGTAATTTTAGTTAAGGGTTCTCGCGGTATGGCAATGGAAAAAATTATTATTGAATTAAAGAATAGAAATATAAATTAGTGGGTTAAAAAATGTTTTATTATCTTTCACAATGGTTAAAAACCATGTATGATATTCCCGGAATAGGTGTGTTCCAGTATATCACATTCAGGGCAGCTGCTTCAGCTATCACAGCTTTACTTATCAGTTTTTATATTGGACCCAAAATAATTTCATATTTAAAGAGAAAGCAAATTGGAGAGCAGGCTAAAGAGGAATTGCAGACCATCGGTCAACATTCGACAAAAGCCGGAACGCCGACTATGGGTGGATTAATTGTGCTACTTGCTTTATTGTTGCCGACTCTTTTATGGGCAAATATGCTCAATATGTTTGTGATAATAATTTTTGTTACAACCTTATGGATGGGTTTTGTCGGTTTCGTCGATGACTATTTGAAAGTTGTAAAGAAATATCGCAATGGCTTAATAGGAAGATATAAAATAGTTGGACAAATAACAATCGGTTTGGCAATAGGTATTGTGATTTATTATTTCCCGGAAACATTTTCATCATCATTCAGTCAATTTAATACCTTGACAACTGTTCCATTTGAAAAGAATGTTAATCTTGACTTTGGAATTTTATATATTCCACTTGTTATTTTTATAATCACAGCAACTTCAAATGCAGTTAATCTGACCGATGGTCTCGATGGTTTGTCTATTGGCACTGTTGGTATATCTGTTCTTGCTTTAGCAATAATAGCTTATATCACAGGCAATGTAAAATTTGCAGAGTATTTAAATATAATGTATTTAGAAGGTTCTGCCGAACTTGTTATTTTTTGTGCCGCATTAATCGGAGCCGCACTTGGTTTTCTCTGGTACAATTCATATCCTGCACAAATATTTATGGGAGATACCGGTTCACTTGCTTTAGGCGGTGCAATTGGAGCATTATGTATTCTAATTAAAAAAGAATTTTTACTTCCAATAGTTGGTGGTGTCTTCTTTGCAGAAACTGTATCGGTGATTATTCAGGTTTCATACTTTAAATACACAAAGAAAAAATACGGGGAGGGAAGACGTATATTCAAGATTGCACCGTTGCATCATCATTTTGAAAAGTCGGGTTTACATGAATCAAAAATTGTTCTCAGATTTTATATAGTTGCCGTTATGCTTGCGATAATTGTAATGGCGACATTCAAAGTAAGATAAATTTTGATTTTATACTATAAAATTGTATTTTAGAATTATTTTAAAGTACATAATTCTAATGAGGAAATATTGAAAAATCAAGATTCCCATGGATTTGAAGATAAAAAGGTTATAGAAAATTAGTAATTAGTAATCAGTAATTAGTAATTAATCATTATAAATTAGGAGGCAGTCATGAAAACGTTCATTCTAATGACAAAATTATCGTCTGAAATTTCTCTTCACATGAAGGAGAGGCAGACTCTCGGTAGAAATTGGCTTAAGGAAGTAAAAAGCAAATGTCCTAAGGTCAAATTCATTTCGCATTATGCCTTGTTGGGTCATTACGACTTTATGGATATTTACGAAGCACCTGACGACGAAACTGCCGCATTAGTTTCGCTTATCAGTAGGGAAAACGGTGCTTTTGA
>CAZEHW010000276.1:0-3849 GCA_964511865.1 uncultured Hyphomicrobiales bacterium
AGACAAATAGTTGATAAAATAAACACAAATATTGTTATACTAAAAAATTTTCACATAATTAAATATATACTTATACAACTTTACAAACTCAATAAAGTTCAAAGATATTCTTTTTTTTTGAAATAAAGAAACTCAAGATTTTTTGTGATGCGAGAAACATAATATAAAATTTGAAGAGTGAATCTTTATTTATATAGTATTTTGATTTAGTGGATATGTTGTATTGTTAAAAGTTTAATCATTTTTTTCCAGATTTGTGAAAATTTGTGTAATTTGTGGACATTTTTTTCCTTAAATTTGAAATTGTGCTTGTTTCAATTAAGTAAGCATATATTGATTTTAATTTTAAATAATATTTCGTAATTCGTAATTAGTAATTGGTAATTAAATTATTGTGTTGGATTTAAACAGTAAGGCAAATTTAGAGGAAGATTTCGAAGCTGTCAAACGAGTTTTGGGAGGTGATGGGCATTCTTTTACTTTGCTTCAGAACAAATACAAAAAACTGATATCATCGCTTATAAGGAGAATGGTAAAAGACGAGGATGATATTGAAGACCTGACACAGGAAACATTTATTAAAGCGTATAATGCTCTTGATACATTTCAGTTCGGTTTTGCTTTTTCTGCCTGGATTTATAGGATTGCTTCCAACAATTGTATTGACTTCCTTAGGAAAAAAAGATTTCAGACTATCTCATTGAATCAACCGGTCTTTGATGATGATGATGATGACCAGTATATTCAGATTGAAGATACATCAGCCAGACCTGATACTGAATATTTGAATAAAGAGAAACGTGAAATAATCAATGAAGCTATTGAAAAATTACCTGAAAATTATAGAGAGATTATTAAGTTGAGACATGAATACGAAATGGATTATAGCGATATTGCAAAAAAGCTTGATATTCCAATCGGGACTGTGAAAGCGCATTTGTTCAGAGCCCGGAAGATTTTGCTTTCGGAGTTAAAAGGTAAGAAGAAGTTTCTAATGGAGAATTAATCAGGATAGTATTATGAAAAAATACCTTAAAATAATTGAAATTGTGCTGGCTGTTATCATAATTATCAGCTTCTTTCTTCCATGGATTGATTTTTGGTGGTATGTTTCCGGTTTGCAAGCTCCGTTACTTCTAATGGAATGGCCTGCAGGCGGTCCGGCAGGAGGTATTGCATCATCACAATTACCTATATGGAGTAAAATAATTGTTTATTTGTTTTTCATTGTTTATTTGATTCCAATATTTTCTTCGTTAATCATTATTCAAGGAATAAGAAAGAAGAAAACTATAAAATGGTCTTTAGCTACTGGGATATTAATATATTTATTATTGCTTTATGTGATAATTGCATGGCCGCAAATTATTTTTCACGGATTATTATTTGGTGCATGGATTTCGCTTATTGCCGGTTTATTATTAATCATTACAGCCATATTAAAAAATAAATTTGATAATTTAGATACTAAACTTTGAACGACATTATTAAAAAAATGGATAAAAAAACTAAAAGCAAGATACTAAGTATAACACTGATTTCAATATTATCTATTGTGATATTAATCTTTGTAACTTCTTTGATTATTAAAATTGTTTCCGGAACTAAGTCTCAGGAGATAGCTGATAATGATATCGGAAAGTTGAAAAATAATGAGATGATTCAGGTGAGTGTATTGAATGGCTGTGGTGTCAAAGGACTTGCCGGAAAAGTAAGGGATTACCTGAGGGATAAAGGATTTGATGTTGTAGATGTTGGAAATTATAATCAGCAGGCTAAGTTTTCTTTTGTCATTGACAGAATTGGTGATACAAGCTCTGCGATAAAATTAGCAAAGGCGATGGGAGTCAATGAATTAAAGATTGTACATATTGTTGATTCATCTTTGTACTTAAGGGGAAGTATTGTTATTGGAAATGATTATCAGACTTTAAAAGCATTCAAGTAGATGCACTTTACAATCTGAATGAAAAAAAAAATTTATTTATTAGGAGAAAATGATTGCAAAAAATAGTGAAACCAAGGTCAACTAAGGGACTGGCAACTTTTTGCGGAAGAGTTGCTGTTGACAAAATAGCAGAAAATGTTTTAATATTGGATATGACTAACATAGATTCAGCACCTGCGGATTACTTCGTAATTTGTACATGTAATAGTGAATCTCAAATGAGGGCAATAACTGAAGCAATAAATCTGAAATGCAGGGAGTTTAACTTTGAAAGACCCAAAGTTGAGGGTTTAACTGCTTCGTATTGGGTATTGCTTGATTTTTTTGATGTTGTAATGCATATAATGCTACCCGAAGCAAGAAACTTTTATCAATTGGAAAAGCTATGGGGTGATTCAAAGTTTTTTTCAGTTGATGAAGAAGGTAAATTGAAAACCTATCAAAGGAAAAAAGATAGCCGGCAGTCGTAAATTAAAAGTCGACAGTCGTTAGTCGTTAGTCAATAGTCAACAGTCGTTAGTCAAAAGTCGACAGTCGAAAGTTGTAAGACACAACTTTAAAGTAATTACAGAGCGAAAGAATTTGTAAAAGAACAATTTGATAAACCCTATATCAACAGCGTATGAGTTGAACATGAAATTTAACAATTTTATTTGTGTTATTGAAAATTGATTTTAAATTGGAATTTTTTAAATTTTAAATTGGAAAGAAATGCTGACTAATTATATATCAAATATTTTATTAGAATCGCTAAAGAAGTTGGGAATTTCTTCAGAAATACCTGTTGATTTCGATATTCCTAAGATTAAGGAGCATGGCGATTTGTCAACCAATATCGCAATGAAACTTTCGAAGGAATTGAAAAAAGCTCCAAGACAAATTGCCGAGGATATAATATCTAAATTGGATTATGATAAAACTCTGATTAAATCATTTGACATTGCGGGACCGGGATTTATAAATATAAAATTCACTGAAAAATTCTTTACAGATTCTCTCAGGGAATTATATTCTTATGGTGAAAAACTTGGAAGAATGAATATTGGAGAAGGCAAAAAAGTTAATGTCGAATATGTTAGCTGTAATCCTACAGGGCTTCTTCATTTGGGGCATGGACGAAATGCCGCTTTAGGTGATACTGTTGCTAATTTTTACGAGTGGCTTGGTTACGATGTAACAAGGGAATATTACTTTAACAATGCCGGGAATCAGATGAATGTTCTTGCTGAATCGATTTATGCAAGATACATGCAAAAGCTGAACAATCCCGATTTCCCATTTCCTGAAAATGGTTACCATGGCGACTATATTCAAGTCATTGCCGGTGAATTAATCGGCAAGTTTGGAGACAAATATGTAACCTGCAGTGATGAGGATTTAGCTGGAATCAGAAAATTCGGTGAAGAATGGTGCTTCCAAGAAATTAAAAATACTTTAATCAGAATGGGTATTCATCAGGATGTCTATTACAATGAATCAACTTTATATGAAGATGGAAAAGTAGAAAACGTTATTCAGGATTTTAAAACCAATGGACTTGCTTACGAAAAAGATGGAGCTTTGTGGCTAGCATTAAGTAAGATGGGATTAAATGACGACAGAGTTATTGTAAAATCAACAGGAGAACCTACCTACCGTTTACCAGATATTGCTTACCACAGAGAAAAGTTTGAACGAGGATTTGATTTAATTGTTGATGTGTTCGGTTCTGACCACATAGCAACCGTACCTGATGTTCTTGCGGGCGTAGAAGCTCTTGGATATGATAAAAGTAAAATCAGAGTTATTATTTACCAATTCATTACTTTGACTGAAAACGGCGAACAGGTCAAGATGTCCAAGCGGACAGGGAAGAGCTATATACTTGATGATTTGCTTGAAGAAGTTGGTAATGATGTGGC
>CAZEHW010000277.1:0-3831 GCA_964511865.1 uncultured Hyphomicrobiales bacterium
CATCCGGTGATGGGCGTGCTGTTGCTCGTTTTCCCGGTTCACCCTTCCATGTAAGTATATAATAATTACTATTTGAAAAATGATTTATATAGTGATTATAACCATATTTCTGGTCATAATTAAAACCATTAGCAGGACTGCCATAAAATAAAATTTGTGATAGTTCACCGTTTGCATTTGTATTTACAATTATGCTTTGTTCATTTAATATGTTATTAACAGCATCAGATACTTTTTCACTTAATTCCAAACCCCCGTTTCCGTAAATTTTTAACGTTGATACTTCGTCTTTTGGAATTGAATAGCCCAAATCAGCCAGCATCGAAGGAGTGATCTTATATAATCCTTCTTTATCAATTTTAATCTTTATCCAAATTTTATCTGTTGTACTTTGAACCTTATCATTTTTTTGTTCTGTCATCCTGAGCTTATCGGGTGATAATAGAGATGAATGAGGAATCAACCATTTCTTAGACTCAAGATGATTAATCGAAACTGGTAAGTCCCAGCTATCAATTCCCTGTGTATTATTAATTGGATTTGTATCATCGAAAACAACTTCAACAATTATTTCTTCAGGTATAACGATTTTTCCATTTTCAAAATCAGCGGCTCTAATTTCAAGTCTTGCCAAATATCTGCTTCTGCTTATTCCAATGTATTCTAATTTTGCGTAATCCTGATTTTTAACGTCAGATAAAAACCTTTCTGAGTTAATATTGTTTTTATATTTAGTTTCATCAATCCGATAAATAGTATTTTCAGAATTTAATCCTCGTTCGAAATAGGGGATAGGAGTAATTTTTCCTTGAAAAGAATTTATTTTTTTTATAATACTTGACTTCAGATTAAATCCTTTCGGAGAAGGAACAGTCAGGTTAATACCGGAAATCAATGTTAAGGGTTCTCCCGGACTGCCAATTTGTTCTGTGCCTTTAATTCTTGGATAAAGTGTTTTCAGTCCTGTCTCTGTAATGATTGTGTCAAATCCATTGAAAACAGGTTTGTAGGATAATAGAATTGAATTATTATCAGATTTTAGAATTGTCCATCCGGATGATTCATAAATATTATGGGCATTTAATTCTGCAATAAATGTTATAAACATTGCAAAAAAAATGACTGCACTGTATGGCTTTACACAATAACTCATATTTAACTCTTTTAATTACTTTTTAAAAATAATAGAGTAATTTTCTAATCAAATTTCCAATTCTATATTTAATAATAGTTATTATGTAAAAAGCTTAATAGGCAATCAACCCAAAGTTTATAAATTTATTTTTTCAAAGTTAATTAAAATATTTTAAATAACAAATCTATTTTATTGACGAGTCTATAAATATATATTGTTTAAAACAAAAAAAATGCCTCGCCATCGGGGGGAATGACAGCAAGGCATGCAGCATAAAGAGGAAATGACGACGTGGGCCGTCGAGCGAAAGACGAGACTCGAACTCGCGACCCTAACCTTGGCAAGGTTATGCTCTACCAACTGAGCTACTTTCGCTTTTTTCCCATTCATTAATTTGAACGGGTTACAAATATAATTGTTTTTTTCGGTTAAAGCAATTATTTTTTTATTGAAATCGGTTTTCAAAGACCTCTCTACACTTACTTTCTACCAAATTAAAATCAATATCCGTGCCAATTTCCTTGGCTATTGATGTAACTTCCTTATCCCTTATACCACAAGGAATTATGTAATTAAATTCCTCTAAATTATTGTTCACATTCAAGGCAAATCCATGACTTGTTATCCAATCCGAACAATGAAGCCCCATTGCACAAATCTTCCTTTTTCCCTCAATCCAAACACCGGTAAGTCCTTGCAATACATCAGCTTTTATCCCATAACCTGACAATAATTCTATTATAGAATTTTCAATTTCCCGCAAAAACCAATGTAAATCCTTCTTATAATTCTCAAGATTGAATATCGGATATCCGATAAGTTGCCCCGGATTGTGAAGTGTAACATCTCCGCCACGGTCATTTTTTACAACACTAATTCCTTGCTTTTCAAGAAAATCAGGATTTATAACAATGTTGTCTTCAGTGCCGTTTCTGCCAATAGTTATGACAGATGGATGCTGGCACATCACAAAAACATTTTTTTTCCGGTCAGCACGGATTTCCTCAACAATTTCTCTTTGTCTCTGCCATGCCTCATTATATTCAATTAATCCCCACTCCCGTACTTCAATCATAAACTTATTAAACTCATTAAACCTAAAACCTACAACTCAAAACTTACAACTCAAAACTAAATATTAACCGCTTCCCCAAACGCCTGAGCTGAAGCTTCCATTATAGCCTCGCTTAAAGTCGGATGTGCATGAATTGTCTTGAAAATAGATTTCCCTATTGCTCCCAAAGTTCTGGCTAATCCAATTTCACCAATCATTTCAGTTACATCGGGACCAATCATATGAGCACCAAGTAATTCTCCATATTTTGCATCGAAAATAATTTTAACAAACCCTTTGGGCTCACCGATTCCATGAGCTTTTCCTGATGCAGTGAATGGAAATTTTCCGACTTTTACTTCATATCCTGCTTCTTTGGCTTTTTCTTCAGTATATCCTATGCTTGCTACCTGAGGATTGCAATATGTGCATCCCGGAATGTTATTATAATCTATTCCTTCAGTCTTATGTCCTGCTATGAATTCTGCACACTCAATACCTTCGGCACTTGCTTTGTGTGCTAACCATGGTGGGCCTGCAACATCGCCAATGGCAAAAACTCCGTCAACATTGGTTTTCATATGCTTATCAACTTTAATAAATCCTCTGTTCAGTTCTATCCCAAGATTTTCCAGACCGATATTTTCAATATTTGCCTGTATTCCGATTGCATTCAAAGCCATTTCCGCTTTCAAAGTTTCTTCAGTTCCGTCCTTCTTTTGAATTTTAATTTCAACACCATCTTTTGTTGCTTTAGCAGATAGTACTCGTGTATTTGTAAGTAAATTGATTTTGTCTTTTTTGTAATGTCTTGCAAGTTCCCTTGATACATCTGCATCCTCGACCGGCAAAATTCTGTCCATCATTTCAACAATAGTAATCTCGCTACCGAATGCATTATAAAAATAAGCAAACTCAATACCAATAGCACCCGCACACATAATTATCATAGACTTAGGCGGTTTGCTCAAAACCAATGCTTCTTTTGAAGTAATAATCTTTTTGTGGTCAACTTCAATTCCATCAAACATTCTCGGTCTTGCACCGGTAGCTATAATAATATTCTTTACAGTGATTTCATCTGTCAAATTATCGTCTTTATCTTTAACTTCGACAATATTTTTCGATTTGATAAAAGCCGAACCTTTCAAATGCTCAACTTTATTTTTCTTAAAAAGAAAGCCGATACCCGAAGACATTTTCTGTGAAACTTCACGGCTTCGTTTAATCACTTTCTGAAAATCAAAACTAAAATCTTTTATATCAAAACCAAATTCATCTGCATGTTTCAAAAAATTCATCTGCTCGGCACTCTTCAATAAAGCTTTTGTAGGTATGCATCCCCAGTTAAGGCAAATACCCCCCAGTTCAGATTTTTCTACACAAACAGTTTTCAATCCCAATTGTGAAGCCCTTATAGCCGCTACATAACCGCCGGGACCCGAACCGATAACAACTACATCATATTCATGTTTATTCATATTAATTTCCTCAAATAAAATAATCTAATTATATTTTGACGTGATAACAGAATAAAAATTATTCTTATCTGCTCTTGTCATTGAGATAGCAGTGAAGAATCCGGTTAATTTTTTGCTTTTAAATTCCTTTTTTCGTAATTTCCTTTTTTGGACTTTCTATT
>CAZEHW010000278.1:0-3805 GCA_964511865.1 uncultured Hyphomicrobiales bacterium
ACCGTTTCTTTCATTGAATATGAATGGTTCCATTTTCGGATTCCAACGGCGTGTCAGGTGACCAAAATGAGCACCTGCCTCGAGCAATAGCTCGATAGATACGTAATGTGACATAAATCTCCTATGTATTATTGTGTTTAACTTCTGTTTCATTCAACTTGCCTGCGAAGCTCTTGCGAACCACACACAGGCAATCCTGAAACATGCTTTTTTAAAAATTTAATTTTTTTTATTTCAATCCAGTAAACTTTTAAGTCTAAAAAATAACAACCTAAAAATCTAATTACCTAAAAGTCTAAAAGCCTAATTACCTAAAAGTCTAAAAGCCTAATTACCTAAAAGTCTAAAAGCCTAATTGTCTAATTGTCTAATTGTCTAATTGTCTAATTGTCTAATTTTAACGTTTAGAGAACTGGAATCTCTTACGAGCTTTTTTCTGACCGTATTTTTTACGTTCAACCATTCTTGGGTCTCTTGTGAGCAAACCTGCATCACGTAAAGGACCGTGCAATTGGTCATCAAATTTTGCCAATGCTCTGCTTATACTTAAGGAAACAGCACCTGTTTGGCCGCTTTTCCCGCCACCGCGAACATTTAAGAACATATCAAATTTTGCTTCCTGTTTTGTTATTAAAAAAGGTAGTAAAACTTTTTCTCTATGCACAACTATTGGAAAATATTCTTCAAATGCTTTATGATTGATTGATATTTTTCCTGTTCCGGGTATAATCCTGCATTGAGCTACTGCTGTTTTTCTTCTTCCAGTTGCAGTTATAATTTTCATCAATACTCCAATTTATTTCATTAATTATATTTCAATTCAAATTTTTCCGGTTTTTGAGCTGTATGAGGATGCTCAGTTCCCGGGTAAACTTTCAGATGTTTAATTATATCTCTGCCAAGTCTGTTTTTTGGCAACATACCTTTGACGGCATGTTCAATAACAAACTCAGGTTTTCTTTTAATTAAATCACCGAAGCTTCTGAATTTTGCAGCACCGGGATACCCCGAATGGCTGAAATATTCCTTCTGTTCAACTCTTTTACCTCTTAACTGTACTTTTTCAGCATTCACAATAACAACAAAGTCACCGCAATCAACATGCGGAGTAAATGATGGTTTGTGTTTACCACGTAACAAAAAAGCTACCTGAGTTGCCAATCTGCCCAAAGTCAAATTTTCTGCATCGATAACCCACCAATGCTTATCTACATCTTCTTTTCTCAAAGATTTCGTGATTTTTGCCGAAGCTTCCACTTCAAAACTCCTATTTTTTATTTTCATAATTACCAAAGAATACAAAAATATAGAAGAATTTTCAATTTATCAAATTTATTTTGAATTTTGACAGATTTTATTGATTTTTGGGATAAGTTTATTAAATAGGTTGGTTGTTGTCAACAAAGTATTTTATTTTCAATAACTTATATTTCAAATTTTCAATTTCATTCGTATTTATAATCAGTAGCCAAAACTTCTAATTTGTATTTCTACAAAACGATTATCAATTTATAGTATTGGATATTGAAATCAATTACAATTTTTCACGAAAAGCCGCAAAGTTTAAAAGAAGCAAAGTTATCAAATCAAACATTTCTTTCGTAATTCGTAATTGTACAAAATCCCTACTCCCTTTTCCGTCTGCCGTCTGCAAGGATTTCAACTATGACTAACCTCCCTATCCAGAATGCTTTGAATTTTATTGATTTTCGATTTCATTCTTGATTGGTCACCTTTTCGGTAATCCACTTTTATACCCGTATTGATTCTGTCTGCCTGTGGTTCAAGTATTTTGAAGCATTTTGTAATTACGGAGAAAACTTCATCCCATGTGCCTTCCAATATTGTGCCCATCGGGGTTAACTGATAGGTGATTCCGCTCTTATCAATAGCATCAATTACCTGCGAAACATATTTACTTACACTTTCGCCTTTATCTGTCGGGAACATTGCAAATTCTGCCAAAACCATTTCTTACTCCTGATTTGTTAAAATAAATTTCAAAAATATAGTGAAATTATTTAATTTATAAAAGAAATTATTTATAATCTCAAATTTATTAATTTATGGATTGGACATTATTAGGATTTATAATTTATCTGGCTGTTATTTTGGTCATAGGTTTACTGACTTATAACTCAAATAAAAGCCATAAAGATTTTTTCCTTGCCGACAGAAAATTAAATCCCTGGCTGGTCGCATTCTCGGAAAGAACAGCCGGAGAATCGGCATGGCTTTTACTCGGTTTACCCGGTGCAGCTTTTGCTATTGGATTTGTAGAAATTTGGACAGCATTGGGTTGTCTCCTTGGGATTATTATTTACTGGTTTTACATAGCAGAAGATATTCGAGTTCAATCTGAAGAAAGAGATTCAATCACATTACCGAATTTTTTTGCACAAAAGTTTTCAGGGAACAACAATTCAATTCGTATAATATCAACATTAATAATAATATTTTTCTTTACAATTTACCTTGCTGCTCAGTTCAACGGAGCAGGAAAAGCCCTTGAAACTACATTCGGCATCCCCAATGAGCAGGGAATAATTATCGGTGCTTCAGTAATCATTATTTATACTATGCTCGGAGGATTCTTGGCAGTTGTTTGGACTGATATGATTCAGGGAATCATAATGATAGGGGCTTTAGTTGTTTTACCCATTATTGGATATGTCGCTTTAGTAAATAATGATATTTCGCTTACAAATGCATTCGCATCAGTCGGAGAAAATTTTACAAGCTTAAGTCAGGGTAAAACCGGATGGGCGGCATTTGCCGTAATAATAAGCGGATTGAGTTGGGGATTCGGTTATTTCGGTCAGCCGCATCTGGTTACAAAATTCATGGCTATAAAAAATCCAAAGGCGATAAAAACGAGCAGAAGAATTGCATTTATATGGGCTGTTCCTGCTTTTACCGGTGCATTTCTAATAGGTATTATCGGTTTAGCTATGTATGGGGGCGGACATTTTACCGACGTTGAAAAAGTCATGCCTCAGATGGCTATTGACTTGCTCCCTTCCTGGCTTGCCGGAATTTTTATTTCGGGAGCAATAGCGGCAATGATGTCAACAGCCGATAGTTTGCTATTGGTACTGGTTTCTGCTGTAATCGAGGACTTTTATCATAAAACTCTGGGTAAAGAAATATCAGATAGAGTGTTACTAAACATGAGCAGAATCATAACGCTTGTTATTGGAATAATGGCATTCATTATTGCTGTCACTTCAAAAGAACTAATTTTTCAATTGGTATCATATGCATGGGCAGGACTGGGAGCATCCTTCGGTCCAGCTCTGATATTAATTCTAAAATGGAAGAAAGTTACAAAAGAGGGAGTAATAGCAGGGATGCTCACAGGTGCTGTGACAACAATCATCTGGCAAAATATTGATTTTCTGAACGATATGATTTCGGTAAGATTTGTTTCGTTTGCTTTGGCTTTTGTGGTGATAGTGGTTGTGAGTTGGATAAAGAATAATCATAATTTAAGGAGAATAAATTGAAAGCTAGTTTTCTTTCTTATATTTTATTTTGTTATATACTTACAAATTCAGTTTCATTCTCAGAAGACCTTAATAATGGTATTGGTCATTGGACTCTTGATTATGAAAAGCAATGTGGTTATAAAGTTAATGATACAAATTATCTACTTCTTGATAGTATTGTAAATGTATGTAGGTCAAGAATTAAAATAAAGAATTATTATTCGAGAGAAGAAGCGATTGATATATTGACAACAATTAAAAATGTGATTAACAACTTTAATATAACAACGGAATCACAAAAATTATTTTCCTTGTCA
>CAZEHW010000279.1:0-3675 GCA_964511865.1 uncultured Hyphomicrobiales bacterium
AAAAATTCAATTAAATTGTAAAGATTTATTTCAATATAATTAATTTTTAAAAACCAACATTTCATTCCCAATACGTTATTTTCTGTTACTCATTCCTATTTCTTTGTAATAAAATAATATAAAATTTTGAAAAAATAGAAAGGAAAATGTAATGAATACCGAAATTATTAATTTGCTGGATAAAAGCAAATCAACGAGCCATTCAGTAACATAAATAAAAAATCCTGCAACTATCTCTAATTACAAGATATTATATTATTTCTTCCGTGATCCAGACAGGATTCGAACCTGTGGCCCCAAGTTTAGGAAACTTGTGCTCTATCCAACTGAGCTACTGGACCTAATTAGTTAAAAGTTTATAAAGTTTAAAAGTTTAATTTCATATTCAACATTCATAATTCATGATTTAATTTACCGCTTCTACACCGCTTAACATGTATCTGTTACCGGGATAATACTTGTTCTGCATATTGAATATTATATTCGCTACAAAATATTTTAAATTCACACTGTCTATTTGCTGAAAACCCGTCAAAAAAGAATTTTCAATCAATGCTTCTACCTGCTCATTGTTCAGTAAACCTAATGAATGAAAATTGAATAAATCACCCAAAGCTTCTCTTGTAAATAATTCTTTCTCCCCATCATGCAAAACTCTAAATGAATCTTTATTGATAAATTCTGCCTGCATCGTAAATTTCTCTGCTAATTCAAATCTATCAACAACCCAGCTAAATGCAGTAGATATCTCAGACTCAGAGTAACCCCTTTTCTGCAATTCTTCAACATTTATATCATTCATCTGCTTGTTATGCTTAAGTTCGGACATAACGAATGCTATTATTTCAACTATTCTTTCGTACATATTAATTCAAATCATCCCCAAGTATTTATTTTCCAAATTATGCATTTTTAAACGATTTTCTTCCGTATTATCATCGTATCCCGACAAATGCAAGGCACCATGAATTGCCAATCTTATAATTTCATTTTGCAAAGAAACCTTGTATTCATCCGATTGCTTTTTTGCAGTGTCTAAACTGATATATATTTCCCCCTCAATATTTTTTCTATCTTCACCCAAAGAAAAAGTAATCACATCAGTTGTTTGGTTATGTCGAAGATATTTTCTGTTTATTGTCAATATATCTTCATCAGTAACATAAATTAAATTCAATAAAACATCTGAACCTTTATTTTCAAACCGAAAAACATTTGTTACGGCTTCAACTACCTTCTTTTTAGGTAAATATTTATAAGAACTATTATTAAAAATCTGTATATCAAGCTTCATTTTTGACGATGATTTATTATTAATAGTTTAATTATCAGGTAAAATACTTTCCGTCAAAGAAAGTTGCATTGCAGAAAGCAATACTGCCGGATCTAATGTATTGAAGTCTGACTTCAATATCTCTTTCCTGATATTTGTAAACATTGAGCATGTACATTGCCTGCCGACAATCATACATGAAACCGTTTCTCCGGCTGATTGTACAAATATTACTTCATCCGGTTCAAAAATTACATAACCTATACAATTATGCAGTTCAAAATATCCATGTAAAGTTTGCACGGATACCATTGCACCCTTTACTTCTTTGCCAAGCTGAATGTCATTGTAAACTGATATAAACAATGATTGCATAGCTTCAGCATTGTTTAGTTGCCATGTCCAACTGTTCTCATGCTCTTGTAATTGACCGCCAAATACTTTGCTGACCAACTCAATGTCTTCCTTTTTAAATCTAAATTCCATCATCCAAATTTAATATATGAATTATCTTTATTATTTCTGTAAAATAACTTATTTCAAATTTATAAAAAAATTATTTAATATAATTTTAATTAAAAATAAGATAAATTATCTACAATATTTTTTCTTGACCTTAGCATTTTATAATTTTGATAATATTTTAATGAACTATAATTGAATAATAGATTTTTTGAAAAGAAATCAATCAAATAATGATATTGACAAAAAGGGAAAAGGAAAATTTGGATACGGTTTTGTTCAACTGATTCAAATATTTTTTCGCCGTATTCCTTCACTTCTTCAATATACGATTTTAACTTCAAGACCGGCTATTGATGCACTTGGCAATATTAGAAAATACCGGCATACTGACTGGGGGCTTTTAATTACTTCTTCTGTTCTCGGAATTATTATCGGTTTATTTGTTACTCTTTTTCACTGGTCAATGACCGGAGCAGAACAACTGTTTAGCAACATCCATTTCACAGCAGAAACAGTTATCCCTTGGCAGATCATTGTCTTTCCCTTGATACCTGCTCTTGGCGGCTTGGGTATCGGAGTTCTCAGACAAACTATTTTCAAAGGAGCTACCGTCGAAGGACTTGAATCTTTAGTCTATGCTCTTGTCCACCGTGAAGGTAAAATTGACTGGCGAAACTCATTCAAAGCCATAATATTTGCAGGACTTCTAATCGGTTCAGGCGGTGGAGCCGGACGTGAAGGTCCTACAATTGCTCTTGGAGCATCTTTGGGCTCTACCTTTGCTCAGATACTAAGGTTGAAACCACAGCAATTACGTGTCCTTTGCGGTTCAGGTGCCGCCGCCGCTATAAGTGCAATATTCAACGCACCCCTTGGTGGTATTGTCTTTGCATTGGAAGCCATTATCGGAGGCATTAGCATCAGAGCTTTTGCTCCTTTGGTTATTTCTTCCGTTTTAGCTACAGCCACGACCAGAATATTAGTCGGTAACAATCCCTTACTTTTAGCACCTGAAATTACCGGTGTAAATCTTACAGACTACCTGTTATTGGCAGTTGCAGGTATGTTAAGCGGTTTGGTTGCTGTTTACTACTTGAAAGCATATAACAGAACTGCTAAAATTGTAGAGAAAACCATAAAGCCATTTCCCGAAATCTGGAAACCTGCTGTAGGTGGCTTCTTTGCAGGACTTATCCTTATGGCTTTGCCGACAATGCTCGAAACAACTTATAATCCAATTAACCATGTGATTTCAGGCAATGGATTGCCATTATTGCAAAACTCCGTCTTTCAAAACTTGACCCGGCATTTCACAAAAGAAAACTTAATATTCCTGTTTATTTTAATTGCATCATTAACAGTTATTATCAAACCGATTTCTAACGCAATTTCTTTGGTCAGTTCCAAAGCAGGGGGGACCATGGCACCCGTTCTCAAAACAGGAGCTATGTTCGGATTTGTTTTGGGTTCACTTTTGCAATTCGTCTTTCCCGATATCTCTCCGGGCTTATTTGCAATCGTTTGCACAGGTGCAGTACTTGCAGGCACATTCCAATTACCTCTCGCAGGAGGCATCATCCTATTCGAAATATGCCACAACTATGACCTGATACTCCCTCTGATATTCTCCTCTGTTTTTGCCTCATTCATTGTCCAAAAGTCAGGAGTAACCACATTCAATCCTCTGCAAAAAGAATATGTTGACGACGATGAGCAAATCCACCCCAGATTAAAAATTCAAGATTAGGTGGTTAGGCTTTTAGGCAATTAGACTGTTAGGCGTTTAGGATGTTAGGCAGGTGAGAACGTGAAAATGTAAAATGTAAAATGTAAAATGTAAAATGTAAAATGTAGAATGTAGAATGTAGAATGTAAAATGTAGAATGTAAAATGTAGAATGAAAGGCAGTTACACGGCTTTAGAAAACAGAAAATAGA
>CAZEHW010000280.1:0-3517 GCA_964511865.1 uncultured Hyphomicrobiales bacterium
AAGCCAGGGGAGTGGTCCTCCTTTCGGTCGCTAAAAGCAAACTTCCGCTTTTTGAACTGACTCCGCTTCAAGTCAAACAAGGCGTCACCGGTTATGGCGGCGCCGACAAAAAACAGATCCAACAAATGGTAAAAATAATTTTAAACTTAAAGGTAACAAGGATTATTATGAAATATATAGGAATTATGTGCTGTTTTGTTTTATTGCTAACCTCAAATATGTTTGCACAAAGACAATATAAGATATATGAATCTGCAACGGGTAAGGAAATCAATATGCAGGAACTCGTCAAAAAGACTTTGCCGAAAGATGTTATCTTCTTTGGTGAATTTCACGACGATAGTTTGATTCATGTTTTGGAATATGAATTTCTGAAAGCGTTTTACGAGAAGAATGCAAATACTGATGTCTCAATGGAAATGTTCGAAAGGGATGCTCAGTATTTTTTAGACAAATATCTAAAAGGTGAGATGTCAGAAGAAGATTACCTGAAAGATTCAAGACCATGGCCGAATTATGCAACAGACTATAAACCATTGGTGGAACTTGCCAAAGAGTATAAAGCTAATGTAATTGCATCGAACATACCTCGTTTTTATGCTTCTTCATATTCAAAAGAAGGCATGAAATCAATTAAGGATAATCCAAAATATGATAAAGATATGATAGCAAAAGAAATATCATTTGCTAACAGTAAATCTCAGGATGAAAAAGAAATAAGTTACAGGAAAGAATTTTTCGGCACTATGCTCCCTATGATGGGTAAGGAAAAAATGGAAGATTTAAGCCCTAACGAAGAAAATACTTTACAGCTTTACTACGGTGCCCAGATTTTAAAAGATGAAACTATGGCTGAGAGCATTTTCGAGCATTTACAGAAAAATTCAGGAAGAAAAGTTATTCATTATGACGGGAATTTTCATTCTGCAAAATGGCAGGGTACTGTAAATAAATTGCGTATGAGGAATAAGGAATTAGGAATTGAGGTTATTGCTCCTGTTTATGTTGAAGCAGGAAAAGCAATTGAATTCAGTGATGAATGGAAAACGGAAGGAGATTATATAATTGCTCTTGAGCAAAAGCCACCGGAGAAATATGATAATATGATGGGTGGTCACATGGGTGGAAATTATATTATTAGCCATAAAATTGAGGTTGAATTAAATGCTGAAACTCATACGCTTAATGGGAAAGATGAACTTGAATTTTTATCTCCTATTGTCACAGGAGCAAGCATTAAATTTTCAAAGGATATTATGCATATTTCCATAAGTTCTGCTGATGGTGAAATTGCAGTGGAAACAAAAGATGTTGATGGCGAACAGGAAGTAATTGTTCACCCTCTTGATGGCGAAATTAAAACATTGACAGTAAAGTATGAAGGCGAAATATACAATCAGCCGAATGATAGAAACCTGAAACAAAAACATGCTTATTCAAGCGGAATGATTTCATCTGCCGATGGTGAGGGAATTTATTTGCCTGCCGGAAGTTTTTATCCTTACACCGAAGATGATATGGCGAATTTTGAAGTTAAAGTCAGAACATACCCACCTGATATGACTGTGATAACATCAGGTGTTCAGTCGCAGATTAACGACAGTAAGGGTGTTACTATGGTTTACAAAACCGAACTGCCTGCTGATAATTTAACTTTGGTTGGTGGTAAATATCAGGTGATTGATTCTGTATTTGATGGAGTACATTTTAGTGTGTATCTGCTGAAGGATAACGGTTCTAAAGGATTGTATCTCAAATCAATGGTTGATTATTACAAGTATTATACAAAGCTTTTCGGTAAGTATCCATACAGTAATTTTTCATTGGTAGATAATTTCTTTGCAACAGGTTTTGGGATGCCGGGATATACTTTGTTATCGGGCAAGTTGTTGGATATGCCATGGGTGGTTCTGTCACCCGGCTCTTTGGCACACGAGTTTGTGCATAACTGGTGGGGTAATAGTGTTTATGTTAACAACAAATCAGGCAACTGGTGCGAAGCTCTCACAACATTTTCATCGAATTACTACTACAATGTTCTAACAGGTAAAGAAGCGGAAGCGATGGAGTGGAGAAAAAAGGCTTTGATATCAATCGAGAATCTGCCGAAAGAAAGTAACTCTCCACTCGAAGATTTTAAGTATCAGGCAAACACTGATGATGCAGTAATTGGATATTCAAAAGGCGGATTTTTATTCTATGAGCTTTACAAAGCCATGGGAGAAGAACATTTCTGGAATGCTATAAAAACATTCAATGAAAAATACTCCGGTAAACGTGCTACATGGTTTAGTCTGAGTATGACATTCAACGGATATGCCAGGAAAAATCAGTTGGAAGCTTCTATCTCAAAAATATTTAATCAATGGCTTAAAAACAAGGAAGTACCAAGTATTTATCTTGACAGTGCTGAATATGTTGACGGAAAAATTACATTTTCGATTAAACAAACCGGAAATTATTACATGATTGTACCCGTAAAAATTACAACGGAAAAAGAAACAATATGGAAGAATTGTACTGTTGATTCGAAATCCACGAGCTTCAATTTTGATGTTGATGACATTAAAAGGATTGAGCTTGACCCTGAATACCAGGTCTTGAGAAGATTGAACCTATGGGAAATACCTTATACTTTTTCTCAAGCTTTGAATGATAATCCCTTGGTGATATATCCTTCAGGAAAATCTGAACAATACAAAGTTGGAGAAGAATTCGTTAAGATGCTTAATGAAAGCGGATATGTAGCCGAAGGTAAATCTTTCGACGATGTTACTTTAAATGACTGGAAGGACCGTTCAATAATAGTTTTGAGTGAAGAAACATCCAACCCGTTTTTTCAGGAGTTCAGAGGAAAATATCCGAATGGAGTTAATTTAAATAAAAATCAACTCAATGTTGACGGCAAAGACTATGCAATAGACGAAAATTTATTGATGATGAATATTGCTCATCCCAAAGATGAAAGCAAGTTTGCAACTTTGATTGGATTCACAGCTTTAGAAAATGCCGAGCAGTTTCGCAGGTTATTCCATTACATGAGTTATTCAATGGTAATGATTAATAAAGCAAAGATGGGCAGACCGGTTGCATCTAAAGAATTGTTTCCAAAGACACCGGCGGAGAGTCCGATGAAATGGGGGGATTAACTTCGTTAATGTAGAATGTAAAATGTAGAATGTAAAATGTAAAATGATAGGAAAAGGGAAAAAGGAGAAGGGAAAAGGAACAATCGCAGAGCGATTGAATGTTTGTAGAAAAGGATAATTCTAAATACATAGCAATCCCAGCGGGATTGAATATTTGTAAAAAAGGGAAAAAGGAGAAGGGACAAAGGAGAAGGGACAATGGAACAATCGCAGAGATATTATGTTTGGAAAAAATATTATATTCGGAAAATAAACTAAATGGTGATGTTATGAAAAAGAACATAATTCTAACTTTGTTTTGCGTGGTAAATTTGTTGTTCTCCACTCAAATTATTCAGGCACAGTGGGAGGAGTGTAATAATGGATTG
>CAZEHW010000281.1:0-992 GCA_964511865.1 uncultured Hyphomicrobiales bacterium
AAGAACTGGATGAAGCAAGAAAATATTATTAAATAATATAGAGTTTCCTTTTTCATTAGCCCCTTTATCACTTTTTAATCTGCCAGATTTTTTTGTCCGGATTTATTTAAGCAAATCACTCAAGGTCTGCTTTTTAATATATCAATTGATCAGAAAATTCCTGGCCGTTAATGTTCATTCAATTTCAAATGAAATAATGACTATAGAAAGATAATGAAATAACAGTTGCCAAATTATTCATTATTGCCAAAGGTTCAATGTTGCGATTTTACTCACTATAAATTTGCGATTCACTTCGTTGAACATGACTATACTGAATCTATTAAATAGCTGGATAAAATTTAAAGTTTATCTTTACTAATTAGTACTGACCCTTAAGGGTGTAAAAGATTAGTTTTTCTTTGCCGAAGGATTTCGAAAAGTAATATTCCCGTTGCAACGGAAACATTCAGTGATTGGATTTAGTCATTGGTATTTTGACGAGGAAATCACATTTACTCGCAGTGAGTTTCCTGATTCCTTTTTCTTCATTGCCGACAATGAGGGCAATTGGAATTTTATAATCAACTTCAGTATAACTCTTTGCATTTTCAATGGACGAGCCGACAAACCAGAAACCTTTTTCTTTAAGTTCATCAATTGCTTGAGAAAGATTGTTGATCTGTGCAATCTTCAAATGCTCTGTTGCGCCGGCAGAAACTTTTGTAACTGTCGAAGTGATTGTTGCACTGTTATGTTTTGTGAGAAGAATTGCAATGAGACTGACCGAAGCAATAATTGAAATACCTGATCTGCATCTTTAAATGTTCGCCCAAATTGTTGAATCGATCGACGAAATCGTCTAATTAATTAATATTAACTATTCAAGTCTTGCTATTTAAGAAAAATCAACAGATTTAATTTTTAATAAATTCTGGCGTGGATTTTTCTATCCTTCATATATTCATTTCAGGTTGAGCTAAAAATTAAGTTTAAACTAGTTCAGTTTTATT
>CAZEHW010000281.1:1002-3505 GCA_964511865.1 uncultured Hyphomicrobiales bacterium
GAATAAATTACAATTAAGGAATCGCTTTGAAGATTGCTGTCATTTTTGGAACAAGGCCAGATACTATTAAAGTTGCTCCGGTTATAAAGGAGTTTGAAAAAGAGAAAGAACATTTTGATCTGCTGACAATTGCAACAGCTCAGCATCGTCAGATGCTCGATCAGGTTTTGGATGTTTTTAAGATAATTCCGGACTATGACTTAAATATAATGCAGCCATCTCAAAGTCTTGCTGATATTACAAAAAACACAATTGCTGAACTGGATAGGATTCTTGTAAAAGAAAAACCTGACTTCGTATTGGTTCAAGGTGATACTACGACAACCTTTGTAGGAAGTCTTGCAGCATTTTATCGAAACATTCCAGTTGGGCATATTGAAGCCGGACTAAGAACCTATGATAAAAAAAATCCGTTCCCGGAAGAAATTAACAGAAAAATGACGGGTTCAATTGCCGATTTACATTTTGCACCAACCCGAACTGCAAAGAATGCTCTCTTATTAGAAAATATAAATGAAAAAAATATTTTTATAACCGGCAACACGGTAATTGATGCGCTTAAGTATTCAATTGAGGATAACTACAAATTTAATTCTCCAGTCCTTAATGAATTAACTAGGCTCGGAAAGAGAATTATTCTGGTTACGATGCACAGACGTGAAAATTTGGGTGAGCCAATGATCAAAGCCTGCGAAGCAATTAAGCAAATAGCACAATTATATCACAATTTTCAAATTGTGTTTCCGATACACTTAAATCCTGAAGTTCAGAAAATTGTTCATAATAATCTTGATTCCATTAATAA
Source organism: uncultured Hyphomicrobiales bacterium (assembly GCA_964511865.1). Taxonomy (GTDB): domain Bacteria; phylum Bacteroidota; class Ignavibacteria; order Kapaibacteriales; family UBA2268; genus ChocPot-Mid. The sequence continues at coordinate 1,808 of CAZEHW010000281.1, forward strand.
TATTCATTTAATCCAACCATTGGATTATCTGGACTTTGTCAACATCATGGCAAAATCTTATTTAATATTAACTGATTCAGGTGGAGTTCAGGAGGAAGGTCCTCATTTTGGAATTCCTATTCTTGTATTGCGTGAGGTTACGGAGAGACCAGAAGCTATTGAATATGGAACAGTAAGATTAGTTGGGTTGGATTCGTATAAAATTTTTAATGCTGCCAATGATTTATTAAGTAATCAAGAAGAGTACATAAAAATGGCTTCAGCTATTAATCCTTATGGGGACGGAAAAGCTTCGAAAAGAATTGTAAGAATAATAAAAAATTATTTCAACATTGAAAACAATATGATCGAAGAGTTTGATCCTGATATAATAAAAAGTTATAAAAAACAGTTATCAATGATAGAGAATTAAATTATATGCGCCCATTGCTTAAATTGGCTTTATTATCATTTTTTATTACACTCAATTCAATCCAAATTTTTGCTGTTAATAAATATCCATTAAAGAGAATATTAGTAGCAGTACAAGGCAATTCACAATTAAATAATTATGCAATGGGTGATGGAAGACAACTAGCACAATTACTGGGTCACTTTAATACATCCACTAAGGTAATTGGAGTTGATGATTATAAATCCACTGATATTGAAAATTATGATTTCATTTTCTATATAGGTTTTTATTCTAATAATAAAGTGCCGAACTCCTTTTTAACTGATCTCATTAACACTAAAAAAAATATAACATGGATTAACACCGGATTTGCTGAATTCTCGAAAAAATATAATGTTGCTGCTAAATTTGGTTTTGCAGTATCCAAACTTGATACAAGTACCGGTTTTGATTTTGTAAAGTTTGATGATAAAATCTTTACAAAGGGTGAAGGTAATATCAATCTAATTGAATTCAACAACTCCGAAGAAATTGAAGTATTAGCAACTGCTTTCTCATCAAAAAATAAAAAAGAAGTTCCCTACATAATAAGATCATTAAATCTCATATATATAGCTGATTCTCCATTTGCTTATACAACTTCGACGGATAGATATTTACTTTTTGCTGATATGCTGCATGACATTCTTAATGAGCCACACGATGAAATTCATAACGCAATTATAAGGATTGAAGATGTAACACCACTTGATTCACATCATAAAATAAGAGATATAACTGACTATTTATCTGCCCGTGGAATTCCTTTTCTTATTAGTGTTGTTCCATTTTATGTTGACCCTATTGCTGGAATACGCGTAAGTCTTTCAGATAAGCCTGACATGGCCGATGCATTGCGTTATGCTGAAAGAAATGGAGGAACGATTGTTATGCATGGTATTACTCATCAGTATAAAGACGTAACAGCAGCCGACTATGAATTTTGGGACGCGAACCTGAATCTTCCGATAGAAGAAGAAAATGAAGTTACAATGATGCGAAAAATTGAAATGGGTATTGATGAATTTATAAAAAATGGTATTCATCCTTTGTTATGGGAAACTCCGCACTACACTGCTTCCAATTTGCTCTACTCTACAATTTCCAAATACTTCACAACTGCAATTGAGCAAAGATTATCCATTGAAAATCCTGATTACTGTCAGTTCTTCCCATATACTATTTATAGTGATATTTATGGACAGAAAATATATCCGGAAAATCTAGGTTATATTCCTGAACACGCTGATGAGAGAATAATAAAA
>CAZEHW010000282.1:0-3408 GCA_964511865.1 uncultured Hyphomicrobiales bacterium
AAATACCAAAGGAAATTTATTACTGGTATATTGTTCATCCTAAGCTAGACCAGGAAGGAGTTTACGTAAAAGATAACAGCAACAGTTTAACACAAAGAACTTATGGATTTTCATGGAGGGATTTTATCTGGAATAATCCTGACCCTGCATATAATTATATGAATGTTAATACAACAACAAACAAAGGAAGTGTTTTAACAATTCCCAGATTTGGTGAACTTATCCAATCACCAAGATACCTTTGGAACAGAACACTTACATATTTAAATTTCGGCAGAGCATTAAATCCATCCAATTCCGCTCTTGACCTAATTGGCAACTGGTGTTCAAGAGCTTTACCTGTCAATGTGATTGATAATAACGACAGGGCTTTTCAGCCAAACCAGATACTTATGAAGCACAGAGGTATGTGCAACGAAGACGCATTCTTGGTTGCAGGAACATGCAGAACGGCTCTGATACCAATAATTTATCTCTCAACATTGGCTGAAGACCATGTTTTCGGTGCTGTTTGGGATAATGACTGGTATCATTATGAATTTTTCAGGGGTGGTTTGGAAGAAAAAGGTAATCAATTCTATGGTATAACAAATATGACATCCCGAGGCAGTTACGGATGGAAAGTGTCAATGGCAGAAGGTTTTCGCGGAGATGGCTGGGTAGAAAATTTTACGAAATATTATGCCGATACATGCAGTTTTCAGTTAACTGTCGTTGACTCTAAAGGCACTCCGATTGAAGGTGCGATGATTCAAATATGGGTTTATGGAAGTGGAGAGAAACCATGCCAACGATTGTTCACAAACCGTAAGGGAGAGGTAAATTTTATTTCAGGTGAAGGTAAACAATATATAGTCAATGTTTTCCATCCTGCTCATGGCTGGAATCCTGAAGATAGCACAAGAGCATATTATTTAGTGCAGGGAAATACTGTAAAGGGAGCAACCTACAAAGTAACCGTTCCATATCAAAATATTACTATTTCTGAAACGGCACCTGAAAAACTGACATTGCCTTCTTCCGGTGAATATGGTATCAAATTAAAATTTTCTGCAACCGAAATAATTACTGCAATAAGTGAACACGACAATAGCCAAAAGAGTAGATTTTACAAATGGAATTCCGAAAAAGACGGCATCGTAAGTTTGTTTGTTTGCGATAGTATCAATTATGATAAATTCAAGAATAAGGAACCATATTCGGCATATAACTATACAGCATTTGCAAATGGCGGCGAAGTTTTGTATGCTCTTCCCCAAGAAAATAAACTGTATGTCATATTGCAAAACAGGGCATCAGCTAACATAATGGAAAAGGTAACTGTCTCATGTGACTTGCTTAAAGGAAATATTCAAAATGTTGAAAATAATAATTCGGAACGAACAATTGTAATTTTTCCGAATCCTTTTTCCGAAAACTGCCAAATTGAATTACCATTTTACACAGAGCGAGTAGAAATATATAATGCTCTTGGAGAAAAAGTAGAAACAATTGTTTATCCGTTCGTTTGGAAACCCGATAATAAATTAGCTAATGGTATGTATTTCTTCAGGGTATTCGTTGGTAATGAAATCCACACAACACAGGGATTTTTGATAAGATGATACAATAAGCATAACCTTGATAAAATTTTACTTGTTTATTTGAAATTTATTACATAATTTATGTAACATAAAATATGTAACATAAAATATGTAATGATTTATGAGAGTACTTAATCCATTTATTATAGTGGGATACGAAGGACCACAATACTTTTGTGACCGGAAGAAAGAAACCGAGCGACTAATTAATGCTATCGAAAATGGCAGGAATGTAACGCTTATATCCTTAAGACGGATGGGAAAAACAGGTCTAATAAGACATGTTTTCCATAAACTTAAACGAAAGAAAAACTCAGTATGTATCTATGTAGATATGATGCCGACAAACGATTTGGACAGCTTTGTTAAAAAATTCGGATTTTCACTTTTTTCAGGGTCTGCTTCATTGACATCAAAAGCATTAAAAACAATCAGCGGCTTTTTTTCAAACTTGAAACTAACCATTTCTTATGATTCTATCAGCGGTTCTCCGTCTTTATCTGCAATACCAACAGGTGAGGATGACTTGTTTAATACAATAGATGAAATCTTCAAATATATCTCTAATCAAAATGAGAATTTTGTAATAGCTTTCGATGAGTTTCAACAAGCGATAAATTATAAAGAGCAAAATTTAATAGCACATTTAAGGTCAAATATTCAAAATACAGGAAATGCAAATTTTATTTTTTCGGGTAGCCAAAGGCATACATTATTGTCAATGTTTACAAGCCATAACCAACCTTTTTACCAGAGTACGGAAATCATGGATTTGCAAAGCATTCTAAAAAATGAATATGTTGATTTTATCAAAAAGAATTTTTATAATGGTAATATTTCAGTCAATGATGAAACTATTGATTATTTACTCGATAAAACAAACACCCATACATATTTTGTCCAATATATTTGTAATAAACTCTATAGTTTACAAATGAAGAATATTGATAAACAGAATATTGACGAAATATTCGCAAGGATTTTAAGGGAAAATGAAACCATTTATTACAATTATAGGAAATTATTATCAAACAATCAATGGAATTTACTAACTGCTATAGCAAAGGAAAAGGGAATAGATAAACCCACATCGAATTATTTCATATCAAAATATATGTTAGGACAGGCAAGCTCGGTGGCATTATCATTAAAAAATTTAGAGGAAAAAGAGATAATTTACGCTGACAATCAAGGATGTTATAATGTAGCTGACATATTCTTTTCAGCATGGCTAATAGATAATGCTTGATATTGAAAAAGTAGTCTCTGAAAAAATTATTATTTAAAATTTCTTTTCATCAATATTGTTTTTTCATTCAAACCTAAGATTCAGACTGCTGGTCTATTTTCTTCAATTGTTATTTTTAAATTTCCTCCACAGCCCAAATTTCGTTTACATAAAGTCCAATAATTTTACAATTTTTATACTTGTGCCTTAGTAAATATATAGACCTGTTAATTTGTTTTATTTGTTCCATTTTACTTAAAGGGTTCCTTGCACAATCCTGATGACCAACAACGGCTATTATTTTTGAGTTGTGTTTATTTATCGAAATATCAATTCTTTCATAAATGGAATTTAAAATAATCTCGTTATCCTGCTCGGACAGATACTTAATCGGACCGGCTTCAGTAATCATATCAACATGTTCGGCATCAAACTTAGTTTTCATATATTCAATTATTGGTAATGAAATTATCTGAAGTGTTGGTGCTAAAGCATAAAAATATATCGAAGATACAGGAAATTGCACAGAAGTGGCGCGGTGGTCGCGAAGCTATATATCGCCTAAGCGTAGCAATAGGCTATTTAGCATAGCTAAAT
>CAZEHW010000283.1:0-3407 GCA_964511865.1 uncultured Hyphomicrobiales bacterium
CTCTACCGGGCTGAGCTACACCCCGAAAATTTTCGAACTTCAAAATTAGGGATAATAAAGTTAATTAACAAAATTTATTATTAATATTTGCCAATTATAAAAATTTAAATTGTATATCCTTAAGGTATTTTCCTGAACACAAACAATCTCAATAATAATTCCAGAAGAAAAGCGATAGCCGCTCCTATAGCAAATGGTAGGAACTCTTCAGACTTTCTGCTGTAGATGGAAACATCAACTCGTGTTTTTTCCATAGCATCAATTTCTTTGTAAATATTTGATAGAGCTTTGTTATTAGTAGCCCTGAAATATTTTCCACCGGTTAGTTTTGCAATCTGTCCCAGTAATTCTTCATCAATTTTTACCTCCATGTTTTGCCTTCTGATACCCCATGGAGTTTGAAAAGGATAAGGAGCCATTCCTCTTGTACCGACTCCGATAGTATAAACTCGAATGTTGAATGAATGAGCTATCTCAGCGGCAGTTTGAGGTGAAATTATGCCTGTATTATTTACACCATCAGTCAATAAAACAACAACTTTACTTTTTGCTTTGCTATCCTTTAAGCGATTGATAGAAGTTGCCAACCCCATGCCAATTGCAGTCCCGTCCTCGATTAAACCGGTCTTTAAATCTTTGAATAAATTTTTTATAACATCATGGTCAATAGTTACGGGCGCTTGTGTGAAGCTTTCTCCTGCAAACACAACTAAGCCAATTCTATCATCAATTCTCATGTCTATAAATTCCATTGCTGTCTTTTTAGCCGCTTCCAGTCTGTTCGGGCGGAAATCTTCGGCAAGCATAGATGTTGAGATATCAAGCACCATTACAATATCAATTCCTTCTGTTCTTATATTCTTTTTACTGGAAGTTGATTGTGGCCTTGCCAATACGAAAATTATGAAAGAAATTGAAATAATTCTTAGAACAAATAGAATATGTCTGAGCCGGATTTTCAATGTCGGTTTTCCTAAAGCCAAACCTTCAATTGAAGACATTTTTATTTCGCTGGTTTGCTGTTTTTGTTTGAATATATACCATCCTATTAAAACAGGTATTAAAATAAACAGCCAAAACCATTCGGGATTTGCAAAAACCAAATCTTTAAACATCACGCATCCCCCCCTTTTTCATTACTTGGTTGTTGTTTTTCTGATTCCTTTTGTCCGGTATCGGAATGACTCTCATTATCAACCTTTGATGAAGTCTGAGGTTTGTCCTCAACTATCTGTGTGCTGTTGTCTGCTTTTTCAATAGTCATTTTTGATGAAATATTAACAAAGTTAATTGCAAAATTCATACATTTGGAATTTTCATCAGGTAATGTCTGGTGTTTTGCAAATTTTACAAAATCTGCAAGCGAGAAAAGTTCCGACATGTCATTAATTAAATTCTGCTCAAAATTGTTTTTCCTAAGTGAGGATATAATTTCAGGAGTAACCATTTCCATAGCTTTTATCTCAAATTGTCTTTCCAGATAAATCCTGACAATATCTGTTAATCGTATATAATATTTTTTAATATATCCACTTTGCCAGAGCTTTTCGGAATCAAGCTGTTTTAAAGCTTCCAAAGCTAAAACATGAGGTGGAATACTTGGGTCATATCCTAAATCAGGAAGTTTTTGTTTGCGTTTTTTCCAATATTTGTAACCGAAGAAAGCCAAAACAATTAAAGCTATTAGAATTAATAAATATGTTAGATAATTTCTCCAGTCAATCGGTACGTTGAGCGGACCTTTAATATCTTTAATATCCTGAGTTGTATCAACCTCAACAGAATTAAATTTGAGATATAATGGTTCAGTAAGGAAAGTATCCCGCGAATTATCACTTTTAATAAGAGTAAGCGTAAAGGATGGCAAAGCAAAAGTCCCGCCATCAAAGCTTGTTACCATAAGATTTTGCACTAAAGAAAACAGATTATCTTTTCTTACGGTATCAATTTTACTTCTTTTAACAACTTCTAATGGTCCAAAAGTATCGGGTATTGAAGTCCACAGAATATTAAATTTATTTTGATATTTAACTTCTAACTCAACTTTAATTTGGTCACCGATTAATACATTATTAGTATCAGCCGATACCCGAATATCAGGCATCTGCGAATACCCGCAGTAACTATATAAAAAAAATAAAATTACAAAAACAACTTTTCTAATCATGCTTACTAAATCAATTATTTTTTCAAAATGATAATTAAGTATTTATTAAGACGAGTAAACTCAAAAAATTATTTAATAATTGTTATTTTCTTGAGAATTTTAATATCATCTGACTTTAAAATAATGAAGTAATCGCCTTGTGACAAACCATTACCCGGAATTTTTACAGAATTTTCTCCATGTGAGCAATTACCTTCAAATATAGTTTTAATCTTTCTTCCTGAAACATTAAATAAATCTATTGTTATCTTTCTTGAATCTTTAAGGAAGAACCTCAAATCGGAAAATTCATCAAATGGATTTGGGAAATTACCGTAAAGTATAATTTCATTATCATTATACGAATCTTCAACATTTATAACCACTTTTGTTTTAAAATTCGAATACTTTGAACTAACACCTTCCCGCCCATTATTAATACCACTGACTTTCCAATAATATCTTTGTGATGATTTTAAATTTTGTAATTCAAAATTCAGATCACTAATTACAGTATCTACAATCATTTTAGTAAACATAACATTTTCGCTTACAAGTAACCGGTAAGATTCAGCTCCATATGATTCATTCCAAACCAATGACAGAGTTTGTTCCAATTCCAAAGTACCATTTGGTGGAAAAACTAATTCAGGAGCTGCGACTGCTGTAATAAATGAACCGGTTTCTGAAGCATCACTAATTCCTCCTGCATTTCTGGCAAATACTCTCCAATAATGCTTTATTAATCCCTGTTCCAGATTATAAATTTTTTGAGAAACCGTCATTGACGGAAGAGTATTTAAGCCATCTGTTTCATATACAATATTTTCAAAATTTTCATCTTTTGAAACCTGAAGTAAATTAAAGTAAACATCTTCTGAATTTTTCCAACTTAGTTCAACATCATCAAGAACTCCTGTCGTATCGTTTTGAGGAAACAACAATACCGGAGGGACAGGTTTTACTGATATTTCAGTATAATTTGCACTATGCATCCCAATTCCAAATGTTGCTGCCACCAAATATCCGTCTGATTCTCTGGAGTCAAGCATGTATATCATTGCATTTCCGATTGATGATGAAGCTTCTTGTTGCCAGACAGTATATGCTCCATCCAAGTATGAGGTAGAATAAAGCCCTGTACTTGTACCGGCGAAATATCGGTAATCATTTCCAATTGGTAAGACTTCCACCCAGTAAACTGCAGGACCGGCTCCGGCACCACTTGAATATTGCTCAAGATTTCCAGAAACATTTACCC
>CAZEHW010000284.1:0-3395 GCA_964511865.1 uncultured Hyphomicrobiales bacterium
ACAGCACCATTTGCAGTCGGCGGATTTTTTGCTTTTCTAGGATTGATAATATTGGGTGAAAAGCGTGATGCTGATATGGCACCTATTATGTTTCTCATTTCTGTCATTTGTTTTCTCACTTTTTTCCCGTGGAGAACTTTGGCTAAAACGAAGATTAAATGCGGAATTGACTGGACAACAAATACGCTTTGGGTGAAACGAAAGAAATCTGTTGCAGGTTTTCAACCGGATGCAAATTATATTGAAGAAGTGGTTTCAATGAAATTTGACAGCGTTAAAGGGAATCCAATGTGGCTGGTCGAACCGAGCATGCCGGTTGTATTCAGGAAAAAACAGTGGATTTTGATGACAAAACACGTAAATGGCGACCATTACTGGATGTTTAACGGGGCAGTTTTTTCGACAAAGAAGGAAGCCAAAGCAATAACAGAAAAATTCAATAATCTGCTGAAATCGCAGATGTAGTTTCTTTCAAGTATTTGGAATTAGAATCTTTCACTATTCATTATTCACTTAATCAAAACCAGCTTCCCTGTCTCCACTTTTCCATTTGCTTGTAGGACGTAGTAAAATGTTCCGCTGGCTAAAGCAGAGCCGTCGAATGTAAATTCGTGCAGTCCTTCGCTGAGAAATTCATCTGCCAAAACAGCTAATTTATATCCGAGGGAATTATAAATTGTAATTTTCGTATAAGATGGATAACCGATATTGAAAGATATTTTTGTTTTTTCGTAAAAGGGGTTGGGAGTATAATTTATTTTTGAAATATTAATTTTTTGACCATCTTCTAAAACTGAATTAACACTTGGTTCCCTGACTTTATAAACTTTTTGTGTTTCAATATCACAAATCCACAAAAATGGACCACCTGGTGTTTCATTTTCCCAGCAAATCCCAAAAGGCCATGGACCGGGTGCTCTAAAGGATCGAATATTTTTGCCAGTATAGGGATTCATTTTTATAATTATTTTTTCATAACCAAACTCACCTCCACCTTTATAATTCCAATCAATCATCCATAAAGTTAAATTATCGTATTGCTCTTGATTTATTTCTTTGGCATAAGTTCCATTCCTTATTGTAAATAAAGGTGAAAATTTGCCTGATTTTAAATCAAAAATATACATCAAATTATTCTGCTGACCGGTTATCCAAATTGAATCGTTATGAAAAGCAATAGCACTTGGTGAACTATCAGGCAAATTGAATAAATTAGAGATTGATGTTCCTTTGACTCTTAATTTATATATTAAACCAACATCATAATAACTACCTACGACTGATTGTTTACAGACAGAAAGCCAAAAATATGGACCGTAAATTGAAGCACTGTCATAATCAAACCCGATGGACCAATAAGAATCGGGAATAGGTATTTGATAACTATTAATAAGTGTTTTAGTTTCCGGATTTACTTGATATATCGTATCTGGTTTCCAATCACTTCCGTTAAGAATCCATAAAAAACCATTTCCCCATGTAACTGTTTTTATATCTACAATTCTATTATCTTCGGTAATAACATAAAATGAATCAATAACTTCAAATTCATATAAAGTATCTGATTGGATTTCATTCTTTTTAATACATTCAAATTCCAAAAAATCAAAAGAATCATTACTCACAACAGCACGAGCATCAAAGTCACTGCCAATAGTAATTAATATATATAAAAATGAGAGTATCAGTATTTTTCTGTACTTTTTCATAATTAATCAAAAGGTTAAAATAATTTAATTAATTATAAGAAATATTTTTCACATTTCCAAATATTTATTTCAAAATAGTGGAAATGAGTATTTTGTACTACATAAACGAAGTATTTTTGAAAAAAATTATTTGTAATTCAGAGTTTGAAAAAAAGTCAGTTCTTATTACTTCTAGATACTTTCTTCATCAAAAAAATGATAAAAGATAAATGATTTTATACGTCAATAAAATGATATATAAAATAGATATTAATTATTGTTGAGAACAAAGTGGAAAATAGAAAAGCATTATTAATGATTCTCGATGGCTGGGGACTTGGTGATAAATCTGAAGCCGATGCCATCTACAACGGAAAAACAGAATATATAGATTCATTATATTCAAAATATCCAAATTCACAGCTTTTACCAACCGGAGAAAATGTAGGTTTACCCGAAGGGCAGATGGGTAACTCTGAAGTCGGTCATTTGAATATTGGTGCCGGAAGAGTAATTTATCAGGATTTGGTCAAGATTAATAAAGCTTGTGCGGATGGTTCAATAGCAAAGAAAAAAACATTAACAGACGCTTTTGAATATGCAAAAATGAATGATAAGAATGTTCATTTTATCGGGCTTGTTTCAGATGGCGGTGTTCATTCGATGGATACACATTTGTACAAACTTTGCGATATTGCAAAGGAATTCGGATTAAAGAAAGTCTTTATTCATGCACTCCTCGACGGAAGGGATACAGACCCTCATAGTGGTTTAGACTATGTACAAAATCTCGAAAATCATCTCAAAACAAGCGTCGGAAAGATAGCAAGCGTTTGCGGAAGATATTATACTATGGACAGGGACAAAAGATGGGAAAGAGTTAAAGTTGGTTATGACCTCTTGGTTCACAGCAAAGGAAAACAATCCAAAAGTGCAGTTCAGTCTATTAAGGAATCCTATGATGAAGGTGTTACTGATGAGTTTGTTAAGCCAATCGTAATATCAGATGAGAATAATCAACCGCTGGCTAAGGTTGAAGAAGGAGATGTCTTCCTTTGCTTCAATTTCAGAACCGACCGTTTAAGAGAAATAACAGTTGCTCTCACTCAAAAGGATTTTCCCGAATATGATATGCATTCAATTAAACTCTACTATGTTACAATGACAAGGTATGACGATACTTTCAAAAATGTACATGTGATTTACGACAAGGAAAATGTTCAGATGACTATCGGGGAATATGTTTCAAAAATGGGACTGAAGCAATTACGAATCGCCGAAACAGAAAAATATGCACATGTAACTTTCTTCTTTTCAGGAGGCAGGGAAGAAGCTTTTCCGGGTGAAGACAGAATTTTAATTCATTCTCCAAAAGTTGCAACTTATGATTTACAGCCCGAGATGAGTGCTTATAAGGTAAAAGATGCTCTCCTTCCTGAACTCGACAAACAGAAATATGATTTCATAGTATTGAATTTCGCGAACGGAGACATGGTCGGGCATACGGGGGTTTATCCTGCAATTTTGAAAGCCGTCGAGGCAGTTGATAATTGTGTCCGGGAAGTTGTCGAAACAGCAAAGAAAAATAATTATACTGTAATGATAATTGCAGACCATGGAAACGCTGATTATTCAAAAAATCCTGATGCATCTCCCAACACAGCTCATTCTATGAATCCTGTTCCATGCATTTTGGTAAGTAATGAT
>CAZEHW010000285.1:0-3358 GCA_964511865.1 uncultured Hyphomicrobiales bacterium
TGGAGTTTGCTGATACTGAAGTTATAAATGAAATTACATTTTCAAGTGATTCCAAATACATAGCTTTATCAACTGATAATCATCATTTATTCACTTATGATATTTATAATAACACTTTAAAGGATTCTCTGTTCTCATGTGATTGCTATGCTGACCAGTCAATAGGTTTTGTATTTGATGGAGAACATATTATTTCAGGAACAAATAACGGAAAGGTTAATTTTTGGAATTTGGAATTCGGACTTGGTATTGATAGCCATACATTTCCAGGAAATCCTATGATAATGTCAATAGTGTGTTCAAGAAAAAATAATCTTTATGCTATTGCTGATGTTAAAGGAAATCTAAGTTTAATAACCTCCTGGTATATTAACGATATTAATGAAGAGATTATTACAAAACAATGTGAATATTCAATTCAGTATAATTTTAATGAGGTTGTGCTTGTTTTTAATGATTACATATTAAAATCTGATTTAAAAATCTTTGATTTACTGGGTAACCAAGTGAATTCCATTCCAATAATTACTGAAGAAAATAAATTAATTTTATTAACAGGGCAACTTAATTTCGGAATTTATTTCATCCATGGAAATATTAATGGACAATATATTAATGATAAATTCTATAAAATAAATTAGACTTTTTCTGCTCTGTTTGCTTTTTCTGCTCTTTTCCTTAACTCTTTAATATTAGCTACAAGGTCTCCTTTGAAAATTCCTGACCCACAAACAAGAATGTTAGCTCCTGCTCTAACAATATCATGTACATTTTCAAATTTGACTCCACCGTCAACTTCGATTTCAACATTTTTTAGACTTCTTTTTATAAGGAAATTCCTAAGCATTTCCGCTCGTCTCAAAAATGTTGGAATAAATTCTTGCCCTCCGAATCCCGGATTTACAGACATAAGTAGAACAAAATCACTATACTCGGCGGCATCATAAGCGAAATCGAGGGGGGTTGCAGGATTCAGTGCAGTACCAGCTTTTACTCCCATTTTTCGTATTAATCCCAATGTTCTATGGAGATGAATCTGACCCTCAACATGTACAGAAATCATATCAGCACCGGCTTCAACAAAATCTTCGATGTACCTATCAGGATTGGATATCATCAGGTGACATGCAATTGGCAATTTTGAAACACTACGAATAGCTTTTACAATCAAAGGACCGATGGTGATATTCGGAACAAAGTGACCATCCATTACGTCAACATGAAGAATATCAGCTCCTCCTTCTTCACATTTCTTCAAATCATCTGCCAGATATGCAAAATTTGCAGAAAGCAGTGATGGAGCAATTTTTATATGTTTTTTCATTTATCTCTCCTCTGATTTAAGTATTTCTTCCAAAGTCGGTGCCTTTAATTGAGCGGCATTTTTTTGAGGCAAACCTGATTTAAAAGTTGAACGTTTTCTCTTGAATAATCTCAATTCTTCTAATCTCTCAATAACCATTCTAAACAAAGTACCAGGTGGATAAGTCCCATCTTCCCGCTTTTCACCGGCATCCAAACCCATTAGGAGATTTACTCCATCTTCAATTTTCGAGTAAGAATAAATGTGAAATTTTCCTTGTTTCACAGCTTCAACAATATCATCAATCAACATCAAATCACCAACATTCTGACTTGGAATTATTACACCATGCTCACCGGTTAAACCTCTTTCCTGACAGATTTCGAAAAATCCTCTAATTTTCTCATTGACTCCACCAATCGGCTGGATATCTCCCTTTTGGTTAACAGAACCGGTAATGGCAAAATTCTGTTTTATAGGAATGTTTGTGATTGCTGATAACAAAGAATAAATCTCAGCCGCAGTTGCGCTATCACCATCAATCCCACCATAGTTCTGTTCAAAAGCAATTGAAGCAGTCAAAGTAAAAGGCTTGTCTGTTGAAAACCGTTCTCTGATAAATCCTGAAAGAATCAGAACTCCTTTATTATGAATTGAACCACTCATATCAACTTCCCGCTCGATGTTTATTATTCCTGCATCTCCGGCGCTGACGGTTGCAGTTATTCTGGCAGGTTTTCCAAATATAATTAAGCCAGTATCCAATATTGTAAGACCATTTATTTGTCCTACACGCTCACCATCAGTATCAATCAGCGTATTTCCTTCGAGAATATGGAATTTTAATTTTTCATCAAGAAGGTTATTTCTGTATCTCCTATACTCTACAGCAGTTTTAACATCCTCTCTTCTTATAAATTTCTTTGGCTCTAATCTGTGTTTGCCGTCATAAAATGCAGATTCGCGAACAAGATCAGCAACGTCTGAAAACTTAAGAGTAATTCTATTTTGAGCACCAGCCTGTTCAACTGCCCATTCAACAATAGCGGCAACAGCATCAGGAGTACATTGAGGCAGTTTATCTTCTTTACATATTTTTGCAACGAATTGAGCGTAATTCCCAATTAATTCTTTTGTTCTTTCATGTTCATAATCAAATTGTGCATTAATTTTAAATATCTTTTTAAATCCTTTTTCATAAGCATATAAATAATAATATAGCGATGAACCACCAATAATTATAACTTTAACTTTAACATCAATAGATTCGGGTTTCATCATTAATTGAGATAATTGAAAGACAGCTTCGTAGGGCTGGATCTCTAATTTATCATAGAGTAAAACTCTTTTGAGCACAGGCCATACCCCAGGTTCGTTAAACAAATCCAGAGCATTAACGATTAAATACCCCTGGTCAGCTCTAAGAATCGAACCGGCTTTGATTTTAGTAAAATCAGTTCTCCAATAACCTCTTGAATCGAAAGTACGTTCAATTGTGCCAAATAAATTAGTATATGTTGGTGTAGTTTCAACAACAACAGGTGCTGAAGTAGTTTTTGAGTTATCAAGAATAATATTTACTTCGAATACTTTAAATTTATCTTCAATGGTTTCATCAGTATCAACTTCTCTTGCCTCTTCAGTGTCAATAGGATTAGGGGAATTTACAAATAATTTGATGTTTTGTAATATATATTTTTTTACTTCTTCGATATATAAATCAACCTTGTCATCAATGAACGAATCTTTTATATGTCCGAATACTGAATGAATAACCATTGAAGCGGCAGATTTATCATTTTCATAGATTGCTTTTTTGAAATTCTGCATCAGTTTTAGACCTTCATGCGCCAAATCAAAAATTTCATTGTGGAATTTTAAATAATGTTTTTTAATAGCATCAGCATCTTTCTTTTTCATTTTACCTTCAGTGACCAATTCATCCAAGGTATCAATTCTAACAGCTTGACCATCAACAACAGGAAATACTTCAGGTTGTACAGCACCATTTTCTGCTTCGAGCTGACCTCTGACAAACCCTAAAGGTTTGATTTT
>CAZEHW010000286.1:0-3285 GCA_964511865.1 uncultured Hyphomicrobiales bacterium
CTCGAGCAGGCATGGAATATAAAAGTCTTAGACAGAAGTGGATTAATTTTAGATATTTTCGCTAAGCATGCTCAGACCAATGAAGCCAAAACACAAGTAGAACTTGCTCAATCCCAATACCTTTTACCTCGTTTGACAAGAATGTGGACTCATCTTTCAAAACAATATGGAGGTATTGGAACAAAAGGTCCGGGAGAAACTCAGATAGAATCTGACAGAAGAGTATTAAAAACAAAAATTTCAAAATTAAAGGATAAGCTTAAAGAAATTAATACTCAAAAAGAACAGCAAAGAAAGGGTCGTTCGGATTTACCTCGATTTGCTCTTGTTGGTTATACAAATGCTGGCAAATCAACTTTGATGAATACACTGACAGAAGCAGACGTTTTTGTAGAAGACAAACTCTTTGCAACATTAGATACTACCGTTCGGGCTTTCAACTTTCCGAATGGACAAAAAGCACTTCTTTCGGACACCGTAGGTTTTATCAGGAAGCTTCCCTCCCATCTTGTCGCATCATTCCGGAGTACTTTGTCAGAAGCGGCTGATGCAGATATTCTAATCCATGTCGTTGATATAACTCACCCTTATTTTGCGGAACATATAAAAGTTGTTGATGACACTCTTGAATTTTTGAAGCTTGACAAGAAGCCATCTTTATTAGTTTTCAATAAAATTGATGCTTTAGAGAACAAAGAGGATATAAGAGCATTAGATTTAATATACCAAAATGCAATCTTTATTTCTGCAGGAAGAGGAATTAATATCACAAAATTACTCGAATTGATGCAAAGCAAATACGATGAACAGGGCAAATTAATTAAATTTCTCCTCCCCTATTCTGAAATGGCTAAAATTAATGAGATTTATACTTTAGGAGACATCAAAGAAAGAAGTGACAAAGATGACGGAATCTATTTTGAAGTAAGATTGAAAAATGAAAAAGTTGATTTTTTTAATAATCTATTTTCAAAATATTTAATAAATTGAAAATTATAAACGGAAATGAGACCATAAAATGGAAAACGAGAAAATAAAAAATGTTATAGTAAATAAACATAAAGATGTTAGATTTATTATTTGGGCAGACCGAAAACTGACCAGAGAAGAGATGCTTAAGCAAGTAAGATATTATAATTACAATACTTTGAATATCCGGCCGAAAACAGGTACTGAAATTGAATTAAATTATATTGATGAATTTTAAAATGATAAATCTATAATGAAAATTAATCTTCAATAGGTCAATTCCTTCTTTTTTTAAAGATTTATCTGGTAGTTTATACTACATAAAAGTTAATTTTTTACTACAATTCTTTGATGGATTCCCCTAATGAATTACTAATATTTTTTATATATATTGCTATTATAAAAAAAAAAATTTGATAAATAGGTAAGCATTAAGATATATAAATTTCAAATTAATGATAAAAATAAAGAAAATTGACGAAAAAAGAGCCACCAAATATTTATTTTTGATTTTAATCATTATTTTATTAACTACAAATATCTGGAATCATAAACTTTTTTGTGAGGATAATACTTGGGAAATTACTGTTTTAGATAATCCCGGACCGGGGTATGTATATTTTGATGCACCGATGAAACATTTTTCACTGATAGATAATTATTGTGATAAAATAATTGAAGATTCCAGTTCTGTCGCTATGAACTGTGCTAATTGGAAAATGCTTAATAATGGATACTGGGCTTGCATAAATTTAGACAGATTGAAGATATTTAATGAAGATATAGCATTAATCGATGAAATTCCTTGCCCAACCGGACTATCAATCGATATACACGATTGTGAAGTTTTAAACAATGGGCACTACTTACTAATTTGTCTGGTAAATAGAGTGGTTGATCTCAGCAGTATCATTGAAGGTGGAGATGAAAATGCAAATGTTGAATATGCTCGATTAATAGAAACTGACAATTCAGGTCAAATATATTGGTACTGGGATACGTATGAACATTTTAATATTCAGGATGTAACATCGGATATTGATTTGACATCACCTAATATACAATTTACTCACTCCAATTCTGTTGCAATTGATTTAGATGGAAATATTTTATTATCATCCAGACATTTAGATGAAATCACTAAAATTGATTACCCATCCGGAAATATTATGTGGAGGATGGGAGGAAGCGAATGCAAGAATAATGAATTTACCTTTGTCAATGATACTATTGATGGTTATTTTGGATTTTCTCATCAGCACTCTTTAAGCGTTCTGACTAATGGCAATTATTTATTATTCGATAACGGCAATTTGAAACCAATGCAATACTCAAGGGCTGTGGAATATTACTTGGACTTAAACAATATGACTGTTTCAAAAACTTGGGAATACAGAAGTAATCCTGATATTTTTTCTGTCGCCGCAGGGAACGTTCAAAGATTATCTAATGGTAATACTTTTATTAATTATTGGGATGGAAGGAAAATTTATGAAGTCAGGCAAGACAAAAGTATCGCATTTGAGATAACATTCTCCCCTGTGAATATTGCATACAGAGCATTTCGTTATGTGACAAGAATGAATGCAAAGAGTATTGAGATTTCCGGAAATGGATTATATGATTTTAATGGTGGTACTAAAGCGAATACAAAAGTCAAATTGAATATAACGTCTCTCAATGGTAATGGAATATTAACGGTAGAAAAGCATGATTATAAACCAACAAGTGCAGTATTTTCCGATTCTAATTTTACTTCTGTTTTACCTTACAGATGGGTGTTAAGCCAAAATAATTTAAATTCAATTTCTGCAAATATTAGAATAAATGTAAATGGTTTAACCCAAATCATTGACCCTGATAAAATAACTATTTATATGAGAAGTTCCGAAACCAGAGGTTCTTTTAACCAATTAAATACTACATATAATTCAAGCTCTGGTGAGATAAGTGCCAACATATCCGGTTTCGGGGAAATTGTTTTATGCCAATCAACATTAGCTAAAGTCACTTTGATATCTCCCGAAAATTCTAAACGAGGCATACCAATTAATGATACTTTAAAATGGCAAAAAGTAATAGGAGCTAGTAATTATTTAGTTCAAATTAGTGAAAATATCAATTTCAGTAATTTCTTAGTAAATGAAACAGTTGGTAATGTTTCTGAATACCATTTTAACCTGAATTATAATACAGGGTACTTTTGGAGAATATCAGCATTTAATAATCAGGATAATTCTGATTGGTCAAATATATATACATTTACAACAAAATTAGAACATCCGGAACTAAATATACCCGAAAACAACCAATATG
>CAZEHW010000287.1:0-3183 GCA_964511865.1 uncultured Hyphomicrobiales bacterium
CCGAAAGAAAAGCAATTATTGAAAAAAAGATAATTGAAAATAAAAAAATTGACGGAAGCTGGATTATAAAAGCTATACCAATAAAGCATAGTCCTATAAGTATCTGCATTAGTAATAACCATTTTCTCTTGGTCAGATTAGCATCAACAAAGGGACCCCAGAGAAACTTGATTGCCCATGGTAAATATAGCAAACTTGTTATTCCAATTAATTCATTGGAAACTCCCAGCGATTTAAACATGGCTACAGACAGAGTATTAACAATCACATAGGGTAAACCTTCAGCAAAATACTGAGTCGGAATGAACCACCAAGAATTCTTCTTATATTCTTTCAAAAATATCCTTAATTAATATCATGTCAAATAAAAAAGCCTAATTTAAGTCTGAATATTCAAATATGCAATTTCTCCTTTAAATTATTTAAATTTGAAATTCTTTGTTTTCGAAAAAACAATAATAATGAAATTAAACAATATATTTTTAAATACAATTACTGTTTTAATTCTTTTTTTGCTTGCTTGCGACGATTCTTCGCAGGTTAACGAAAATGAGATACCTCAGATTGTTGGTATTTCCAAACAATCGACATTCCACTATGATGTTCTTACCGTTTACGGGAAGTACTTTGGAGAGGTCGCAGAAAATTCATATCTTCTTTTTATTGAGCAAACTAATAAAGATACACTATTGAAACTGCCAGCAAAGGATTGTATAAGATGGACGGGAACTGAAATAAGTTTTCAGGTAAGCGACAAACTTGTATCTTGTAATGTTGCAGTGTATTCCGGTGGTAAAACAAGCAATAAGATTTCAATTAATGTTAGTAATCTTCCAAATTTGGAGATGATTGAGATACAGCCGGGTTCATTTTCTATGGGTTCAGAATGGGGATTTGCTGATGAAAGACCTGTCCACCAAGTCATAATTACAAAGAAATATTATCTATCCAAATTCGAAATTTCTCAACTCATTTGGGAAAATGTCATGGGATATAATGAGAGTTACATCAAAGATAAAAATTTACCTGCTCACAATATTGATTGGCTAGAAGCAATAAGATTTTGTAATGCAATTTCTAACAGAATGAAATATGATAGCTGTTATATTTTTATTAAAGATAGTACAGTTCAGTTTGATACAAATGTGAACGGGTTCCGGCTTCCTACCGAAGCAGAGTGGGAATATGCCTGTAAAGGCGGAAATAATGAAGTATTTGGAGGTAAGTTACCTGAAGAAATTGCATGGTATAATATTAATTCCGCATATTCTCCTCATTATTCCGGAATGAAAACGGCGAATAATTTTGGGATATATGATATGCACGGTAATGTCTGGGAATGGTGCTGGGATTACTATGCAATTGATTATTATAAGGATTCAATATTCGTAAATCCGCCTGGACCTTTAGCCGGAAACCGAAGAGTACTACGTGGAGGTTCTTGTTCATCAGGAAATACATTTATCCGTGCCGCTAACCGTAAATATCCCGAAACAGACTACAGATTTTGTGGATTGAGATTGGCAAGAACTAAATATGAATAGACAGCAATATAGTTTGAGATTTTTCGTAATATGAAAAAAATATTTACATAATAAAGGAGACAATATGCAGGAAAATAATTTAATGGATGTAATAAAATTCGCAATCGAACAAGAGTTGGATGCTGCAGCTTTTTACAGGGATTTACAAGATAAAGTGAATGTTCAGTCCAGCAAGGAAATGTTGAAGACTTTTGAACAAATGGAACTGGGACATGCTGATATTTTGAAAAATCTTGATTTGAATAAACTTGAGCTTTATAAACCTGAAAAAGTAGCCAATTTGAAAATGGGTGATTATATGGTGGAGCCAATAACTCACGGGGAAATGACTTTTCAGGATATTCTTGTTTTAGCTATGAAAAGGGAGGGAGCCGCTAATAAAATGTATATGGAATTAGCAAACAGTTCAGAAGATGATACTATCAGGAATTTATTCTTAAAGCTTGCTACTGAGGAATCTAAGCATAAACTTCAGCTTGAAACGATTTACGATGATGAAATAAATTATGAGTTTTAATGTTTTGATTTTATGGGGTAAATACTGATTTGCCCCATAAATTAATATATATTTTTTTTATCTTCATTGAAAAATTCAATAAACTCTTCCTCATTCATTATTTTGACTTCCATTTTTTTTGCTTTATCCAGTTTGCTCCCGGGATTACTCCCAGTAACTACATAACTTGTTTTTGCACTTACCGAGCTTGTTACTTTTCCCCCTAAGGATTCAATTTTAGATTTAGCTTCGTTTCTGCTCATGGTATTCAGTTCACCTGTCAAAACAAAAGTCATTCCGGAAAGTTTTTCAGATTTCTTTTCTTCGGAACCGGCTTCAAATTGAAGACCTGCATTTCGTAATTTCAATATTATTTCTTTGTTTTTATCATCAGCGAAAAAGTTGACAACAGATTCAGCCATTTTTACACCAATTTCATATACACCCGAAAGGTCATCAACTGAAGCATTTTGCAATGCGTCAATATTTTTGTAACTGTCAGCCAAAATTTTTGCCGCACCTTCACCTATGAATCTTATTCCAATACCATATAATACTTTTTTAAACGGCTGTTTCTTGCTATCCTCGATTGATTTCAGCAATGCCTCAACACTTTTTTCTCCCCAGCGTTCGAGTTGCAGGAGTTTATCCTTTTTATTATTCAGTTCATATAGGTCGGCGATATTATTAATCAGCCCTTCTGATACAAGCTGGTCAACTACTTTTTCTCCACCCGCAATATTTAAGGCATTTCTTGAAATAAAATGTTCAATTTTTCTACGAATTTGCCAAGGGCAATCCGGTGCATTACAATAGTGATTTGCTTCTCCTTCAGGTCTGATTATTGGATTTTTAAGTTCGCAGGGACATATATCAGGGAATATATATTTTTGTGCATCGACTGGTCTTTTACTTAAAACTACTGATGTTACTTTGGGTATAACCTCACCACCCTTTTGAATTAAGACCGTATCACCAATACGACAATCCAATTCAGCGATAAAATCAGCATTGTGCAAAGTAGCTCTGCTGATGGTTGAACCTGCAAGAAAAACCGGTTCAAGAATAGCAACAGGAGTAATTGTACCCATCCTGCCAACCTGTAGTTTGATATCGTTCAGAATGGTTTCTGCACTTTCTGCT
>CAZEHW010000288.1:0-3160 GCA_964511865.1 uncultured Hyphomicrobiales bacterium
ATAACTCTTTTTTGCATTGAAAAAGTTCTTTCTCTTTAATGAGAGCATTGAAGGCATTACAAGAGTTAAAAGCACACATGTGATGAAAACCTTCTAAACCTATATCATGAGTAAAAGTATTTCGATTTATAATCTCACCATTACAGTCCGTTTTGATTAGCATTGCCCTTTTCTCTTTAATTTTTGGTGGCCAGCTTTTTGTTTGGCAACTTAAAAGAAAACCACAATCTGCTGTTTTTAAAAGCCCATTTATTTCTTCGTCTGTGTTAATAAAATTACCATTATCATCATATTTTCTACCATAAATTTTATTAAAAAAATAGTCCAGTTTTCCTTTTACTCTTATAGTAACACTATCAGTAGAAATTAATCCGTTAAAAGTTCTCATTGTTACTGTATAAACAGTGGAAACTTCCGGGAAAGCTAAAGGTGATTGTAAATTTGGGCTATCCAAACCGTTTGTTGGTGACCATGAGAAGATTGCGTTAGTGTCGTTAATCAAGGTTCTTGTTTCCAGTATTATTTTATCCCCAAAACAAATTGATGTATCAGGTATAGTCACTACTTCGTTTTTAAAGATAACTTGCTGGTTATTCGCAAGGTAACCTGTACCTGCAGTTACTCCCCAATAAACCAAAGAATCACCATCAAATAAATCTTCTACCAAATCAAAATTGGATTTTGAGCATTTTAATTGGCAATCGAAATAAACATCCAGAATTTTGTTTGTTGCATCCCATTCAATTTCAATAATGTGAAATTCTCCATCTTCAATATTACCTTCCCAAATCAAATTATCATATGTCTCAAGTTGACATTTGTGTATTAAAAAACCAGTATCTATGTCAGAACGCATAAAAGCTATATGGTCACCTGCCATACTTATAGTATCACCATCACCAGAGTTTAACCACTTAATAGAATCTCTATAACCATTTATGTATGACTCATTATCAAAGAATGTATCAAATTCTATCGCAAAAGCATGTTCTAAAGCCCATCCCTCACCGCCCAGAACTTCGTTTCCCAGGATTAAATACTGACATCCTCTATATCCAATACCCCCTCCGGCACATCCTATATCATAAATGCCTGGTTTATTTTTCATTATTACGAAAGCAATCCCGTCTGCTCCTTCTTCAACCTGTGTTACATAGGGATTATTATTGTCAATACCAAAATTTGCATAAAATGTAATTTTAAAATCATGATTTAAATTAATTTCATCATCATGATTATTGTCATTACCATTATCATATAATATGAATCCTTTAGAATAATTATAAACACCATCGGTCAAACTAATAGCTTTCCTATTTAGCTCGGATTGTTTTGCATCACCTCGAAATTTGAGAAGCAATGGGTCAACAAGAATGTCGTTTTGTGCAGCTAAATCGACATAACAAAATAAACAAATAACAATAAAAATAAATAAATGCGGGGATTTACTTAGTAGGTTACTTTTCATATTTATCTCCCAAAAAATGAAAAACAAATTAATGTTTCTAAAATAAGCAAATTATTTTAATTATGCAAATAATTTTTACAATAGCATTTCTTCTTTTCTGTTTTAACAACGACTGTCGACTAACGACTGTTGACTGTTGACTAAAATTATTCCCTTTTCACTATTAGTTTTTCACTAAATTAAAAATACGATTACAATAGTCGTATTTTCATTTCGTCTCGAATTCAGTTAATTTTATTAAATTTGTTTTTTTTTATGTTAAGATTATCAAAAAAGATAGAATACGGCATTTTAGCCATAAAATATATAGCAGAAAATCCCGATAAAAAGGTAACAGCCAAGGAAATATCCGAGAAAATGAATATTTCCTATGAGTTTTTAGCTAAGACAATGCAAAAACTTATGAAAAGTGGTTTGATTGTTTCCCATATTGGATTGAACGGCGGTTATACTTTAGCCGTTGAGCCAAATGCCATTTCAATTGCTGATATTATCTCGGCACTTGAAGAAGATACTACTATTGTAGAATGTTTTAGTAAGGGAAATGATTCACCTTGCGAAAGGGATGATTTTTGCGAAATTAGGCATGATATGAGCGGTTTGCAAAAGGAAATCAATAATGTATTTAGCAGAATGACTATTGCTAAATTAGGGTCAAATTAATTTTTACTAATAAGATAAAAGATTATAATGTTGGAAGAAAAAGATATTGTTGAGGAATTAACAGGTTCAGAATATAAGTATGGGTTTTATTCTGATATAGAAAATGAGACCTCTGCCAAGGGATTGAACGAAGATGTTATCAGGTATATTTCTCAAAAGAAAAATGAACCTGAGTTTATGCTTGAATGGCGACTAAAAGCTTATAAATATTGGAAAAACATGAAGCAGCCTGAATGGGCTCATTTGAATATTCCACCGATTGACTACAATGAGATATATTTTTATTCGGCACCAAAGAGTAATAACAATCCTAAAAGTCTTGATGAAGTTGACCCTGAAATCTTAAAGACATTTGAAAAATTGGGCATACCTCTCGGCGAAAGAGCAAAACTTGCAGGTATTGCTGTGGACGCTGTTATGGATAGTGTTTCGGTTTCAACTTCTTTTAAAGAAAAATTGGGAGAACTTGGAATTATCTTTTGTTCTATCAGTGAAGCATTAATCCATCATACTGATTTGGTTAAAAAATATTTGGGTTCTGTTGTTCCTATGACAGACAATTACTTTGCGGCTTTAAACTCTGCTGTTTTCAGTGATGGCTCTTTCTGCTATATTCCAAAAGGTATTCGTTGTCCTATGGAACTATCCACGTATTTCAGAATTAATGCAAAAATGTCCGGACAATTCGAAAGAACATTGATTATTGCCGACGAAGGAAGCTATGTCAGTTATTTGGAAGGATGCTCTGCTCCTATGCGTGATGAAAATCAGCTTCATGCCGCAGTTGTTGAACTTATTGCTCATGACAATGCAGAAATTAAATACTCAACTGTTCAGAATTGGTATCCGGGTGACAAAAACGGGAAGGGTGGAATTTACAATTTTGTTACAAAAAGAGGAATTTGTCATGACCATTCTAAAATATCCTGGACTCAGGTTGAAACCGGTTCAGCTATTACATGGAAGTATCCAAGCTGTATCTTGAAAGGAGATTATTCTATTGGAGAATTTTATTCGGTTGCCTTAACT
>CAZEHW010000289.1:0-1258 GCA_964511865.1 uncultured Hyphomicrobiales bacterium
AATACTTCCAACAACAACAGGCAATAAGAAAAGATTAAAGTAAAGACGATAAAAATCCCCCCCTGGCATGCGGTCGGCCCCCATAAGTTTGTTTGAAACATTCAGATGCATGGGAGATCGTTCTTTCATCCAAGTCACCAAGTTTTTAGCATATTGTTTTGTAGACACTTTCAAGTCGTATCCGTTTGTCACCGTATCTATGTTTGAAATGAAATAATTTCTGTTTTCCTCATGTACCTTTTTATCATATTCACCAAGCTTAAAGAAAATCCATCCATAAGTATCCAGGTAAGAAGAATTTGATGAATCTGCCGCAATTGCAATTTCTATCATCTCAAGTGAACGTTCAAGTTCTAAATCCCTTTCAGAAAGCGAGTACGCATAATTATTATTAATGAGCGCATTCTGCGGATCAATTTGAAGAGCATATTCATACAGACTGTCACTCTCTGCCATCATTTCAAGGTTGTTGTAAATCAATCCTAGTTGACCGAGCACATTAACATTATTAGGATCTATCTTAAGAGCTCGATTTAAGTACTCAACAGCCTCTTCATTTTCCTGCAACTGGCTTAGTGTAAATCCATAAGCTGATAATGAGTTCACGTCAGAAGGATTTAGTTCAACCGCTTTCTTTAAATAATCTTTAGATTCCAGTGTTTTATTTTGCTGAGCAAGTGATAAGCCAAGTATCAGATTAACTGCAAACTCATTTGGAAAAAATTCTATTGCCTCTCTCATCATTATTTCTGCATCTTCATAATGCTGATTGTCAAAGTACAATCCACCAAGTCTAATCCACGATTCAACGTGCCAGCTTGCATTTTCAGTAACATATTTAAAATTTTCTATTGCAAGTGAATCATTCCCTTCATTAAGTGCAATAGCTCCCAAGTAAAGTTTTACTTGCCAATCAGTTGTGTCTTTATCAATGGATTCGAAAAATTCTTTGGCAACAGGTAACGCTGTTGAATCTGAAAATGATTTTTCAAAATATGTCGCACCAATGCCTACTTTTGCTTCCAGCGGAACATCCGGTTTTTCGATTATATACTTAAACTCCTTTGAAGCTGCTTCCCAATCATTTTGAATTATAAAAATCTCAGCTCTTTTTTCCCTTGCTTCAAGATCATCCGGCATTGACTCAATCATTTCATCAAGCATTCCTAATGCTTTTTCATTGTAGCCATTCCTTACATAGAAATCAACGACCAGTTTTTGAATTATAACATTGCTTGGATTAATTTCTAGCAATGTC
>CAZEHW010000289.1:1268-2938 GCA_964511865.1 uncultured Hyphomicrobiales bacterium
AATGTCTCAATTTACTCAGATGCTTCCTCTTTATATCCCAGTTTTTCATATAAAAGCGCTATTCGCCATAAAACATCACTCGCTTCAACAAGGTTTATTAACCTATTATAAACTTTTATGGCTTCAAGTGGTCTTGTATTTTCATAAATTCTGGCAAGTTTAAAGTATGTATTTATGTCAGTTGAATCTGCTGCCAGAATTTTTTCAAACACTACTGCTGCGGAATCATTTTCTCTTGCCTGGATGAAAACATCTGCAAGAAGAAGTTGATATTCAGTTTTAGTTGAATCGAGTTGCACTGATAACTTGGAATATTTTAAAGCATTACCAAGTTTGTTAATTGCGAAGTAATTTTTTGCGAGTGCAAAGCAAATACCTGCGCTGGTATCATAATCAAGCGCCTGATTAAACTCCTTTATTGCAGAAGAATAATCACCTTTTGATTCGGCTATGGAGCCATTTATAAAGTGTTCAACAGCTTTCTGCTTTGCAATTTCAGGATCGTAACTGTTTTGTTCAGAAGATGAATCGCTTTGCGAAACATCAGAAGTCGAGCAACCGATCATTAATAAAGTAAGTAATGCGAACGCTAAATATTTCTTCATAATCCTAATTATTTTAACAAAAAATATATTACTGACTCTGCTGAATAACAAGTGAATTGGCTTTGGTTATGTTAATCTGATTGATTAGTCGGTTTGTGTATAGTGATTCACCGAGTAGTGTAAATCAAATCCGTGAAGCAGCAAAAATATTTTTAATTCTTATACTATGTGATTAAATTTTATTGTAAAATATTAAGCACTATGCAGAAACTGATTAACATAATTATTTTAATATTTCTCATCTCCTTACCGTTTTATCCCCAGGGTCCGGCCGGTGATCAGGCAAAATATGAATATCGCTATCTAATTGATATGCCTTCAGCTGGAATTTTGGAGAAGGGAGTAGTTGGAGTAAGTACTGAAATTTTGCCAGCGGGAGTTCTCATAGCCACAATTGAAGCCGGTGTGTTCGAGAATGTTAGTATAGGAATTTCGTACGGCGGCGGGAATCTTATCGGAACAGGAAAAGTTGATTGGTATAACTGGCCGGGTGTAAACATTAGAGCAAGGATCTTTAATGAAGCCACTTTCTTCCCCGCAATAGCAATTGGATTTGATTCTCAAGGAAAGGGAGAATATAATGAATCCGTAGATCGTTTTGCAATTAAATCTCCCGGATTTTTTGGAGCGGTAAGTAAAAATTTTGATTTCTTAGGTTACATGAGCTTGCACGGAACCGTTAACTATTCACTTGAAGGAAATGACGGTGATAATTTTGTCGATGTTCGAGCTGGTGTTGAGAAAACTTTGGGAACAAGTTTTTCCCTCTTAATAGAATATGATTTTGCATTGAATGATAACAACTCTGATTTTGGAAGTGGTAAAGGATATCTTAATGCTGGCATCAGGTGGTCAATTGGAACTGGATTTACTTTGGGCTTTGATCTAAGAGACTTGCTCAGTAATAAAACGGATACAAAAAATGCTGCCGACAGATCCTTCAAAATCGAGTACATCAAAAATATTTTCTGAAAATACTGTTCACATTGCTCTTTTCAACTGTCTTCTATGCTGTACACAGTAGTTTATAATACCATACAAACCGTCAAATCAAATCATCAAAAT
>CAZEHW010000290.1:0-2932 GCA_964511865.1 uncultured Hyphomicrobiales bacterium
TTACCGAATCTGCCAATTTTATTGGTTATATCAGCCCTTTTAAATATGCTGATAAAGATGTATTAAAGGAATCATATAAACTGGAATTTTGGAAGTCAATGTTTTTTATTATAGGAACTTTAGTATTTACTTTATTATCTTATAAAATATTTAAAAAGAAGGATATTATCTTATAAAAAATCAAATTAGTATTTTATAAAAAATGGGCTGTCCTAAAATAATAGAACAGCCCATTTTCCAAATCAAAATTTATTACCGGAAATCAACAAGCATCGAAAATCTCATCGTATTTGCCAATGGATGATTCTCCTCAATCGTATTTATATAGCTGAAATTTAATTCGAACATATCGTAACGAAAACCTATCCCAAAATTCCAAAACTGTCTGTTACCTAAAGCACTTGGTTCTGTAAAGTACCCACCGCGTAAAGCAATGATTTTCTCATACCAATATTCAACTCCCATTGAATACTCTGCACCGGGATTAGACCATCCCGTAATCAAAGATTTTGGTAAAGGGTCAGAGTCAATTGAATCCCTCTTAACAAGTAGTTTAGAGTAATCAAAAGCAAATGTTAAATCATTATATTCATTTTCAAACAATTTAATAGCCGTACCTAATCTCAAAGATGTTGGTAATGGGTCAGCTTCATTTCTATATGTCATCTTAGGACCAACATTTTGTAAATTGAAACCCAATGCTATCATATCATCAAGTTTTAAACCAAGAATATTCAGATTCTGTGGTTTCCATAGCAAACCTAAATCAAATCCCCCGCTGACTCCGGTTCCTGCACTGCCTCCCTGAGTTGATGCAGGCGCCAGCATTGATTGAATATACTTCAATTGTATTCCAACAGCTAAATCTTCTGCAACTATTGTCCCATATGAAACTCCCAAAGCAAACTCACTTGACAAAAACTTTCCTAAGGTTCTGCCAATTTCATTAGTCATGGTAAACTCTCCGAGATTCATATAAATAAAGTTTACTGCTATAGTACCATCAAGTTCTTCAACAAATTGCCCGTAAGTAGCATAACTATAATATAAATCAGCATTAAACTGAGGAAGCCATTTTGAAAAACTTAATGCAAATTGTCTGTAGGGTCGTTCATCATCCGGGTCTGATGGGTTTACATAATAATCATGAAAACCTAA
Organism: uncultured Hyphomicrobiales bacterium; assembly: GCA_964511865.1. Classification (GTDB taxonomy): domain Bacteria; phylum Bacteroidota; class Ignavibacteria; order Kapaibacteriales; family UBA2268; genus ChocPot-Mid. The sequence goes on from CAZEHW010000290.1 coordinate 1,159, forward strand.
ACCCGCAGGATTCCAGTGGATTGCATTAATATCATCAGCAATAGCTGTTCCTACTTCTCCCATTCCACTTGCACGTGCATCAGGTGAAATCAACAGAAAAGGTACTGCCGCACCCCCTGCCTGTGCAAATAGCTTTGCGGTTGTGCCGCTCATTAATATTAAAGCCAGGGCTATAATAATTATTTTCCCGTTAACTTTCATATTCAATTTTCCTCCATATATTAAAATTATATATTATTATCTAACCAAAATAATACCAAATATTAACGAAATACAGATAAAATATTTCTTTCTGTAATTCTTATCCCTTCAATTGTTTCAAGATTGATTAGGTAATAATAGTTACCTACAGGTACCATATTACCATAAGAATCTACTCCCGCCCACTCAATTTCACCAATATGATTTGTTGAAATCTGCTGACGGCTTCTATAAACTTCTTGCCCTAATAAATTCATTATCACTAACTCCGAAGTAAATGGAGGTGATATAATGTGATTAAATTTTATAATCGTGTTTGAATTAAAAGGGTTTGGATAATTAATTAAATTTGATATTGTAATTTTTCCACAATCATTCGTTCTGAAATATGTTTCCTCGGTTGAGTAATTATTAAAAACATCCCAAGCTCTGATTTTAACTTTGTGCAAACCTGGATTTAAATTAAACAACAATTCCTCAACTGTTCCTGAACCGGGATTATCAATTGAAGATTTAAACTTCTCAGTCAAATCTGTAGAGACCGGATTATCATCAATCCATGCTTCAATTCTATGTCCTAAACCAAGACCTGTTGTATTGATACCGCTTTCGTCAAATAAATCAACAATTAACGTTGGTACACATTTAACGACATCACCGGAATTAAATTCTTTTGAATCAATGTAAATGTCAATTTCGGGACCTTTTCTGTCGGGATTATCAACATCAGTAATTCCGGTAATTATAAAGTTTCTTGTATCACCATTTGCAAATCTATTATCTTCAGTATAAGCATAAGCATAAAGTCTCCCGGGTAATCCTGAAAAACTTATATCCTTTGGAATATAAAATTGTGCAGTAAACTTACCGTTGACAACTTTGTAAGAACTTCTGTTTAAAGCTCCTCCATTCACAAAAAATCTATGAACACTTCCACCAACTTTACCATCTTCCTCGAGAACTTGTATATATTTATCTGAATCAAGCATTGTCATTATGACTATTCCGTTAAATGATTCATCTGTAATAGTAGAAGATGGGCTTGCCACTCTTCCTTTGATTTCAACCAATGAAAGTGCCTGAATTATTGCTGTGTCTCCATTTTCTACATTATATTCATTAATTGACTCAATGATTGTATGGTTGTCAGGTAAAAGCAGTTTTAAAGATGGGTCACCCAGCAAACAATACTTCTTGTCATTTGCAGAACGTTTAACTTTTTTTGTTATAAAATTAACATCACCGATTGTAAAACGCTCACCTGTTTCCGGCTTATAACTAAAAATATTGTCAAATAACAATTCGTTCAATTCTGCATTAGCTTGAGCGAATACTAGTCTTGTTGAAGAAAACACTCCAATAGCTCCCCCTACAGAACTTAGTATCAATTCTTCGGCACCACTTCGTATCTCTGGTGTATCAAACCTTCCAAAATCACAACTCGCCGCTGTCAAAAAGAACAATTTTTCTGAATTTTTCATCTGCGGAATTGTAATACTTCTTTCAAAAACTTCTTCATGTGTCCAAACTCTGGGATTTCCATGACCAATGTAACTCATTAAAAGAGTACCGC
>CAZEHW010000291.1:0-2922 GCA_964511865.1 uncultured Hyphomicrobiales bacterium
CTTTCTATTTTGTATTCTTTGGGATAATCTCAGTATCAGGATATTTCATGTACCTGATAATGACACACGATTTCCAATATACATATATTTGGAGCTATACATCAACTCAATTATCAACATATTTACTTGCATCATCATTTTATGCAGGTCAGGAGGGTTCATTTCTTCTTTGGGCTTTGTTTGTAGTAATTGTTGGGATGTTTTTACTGCCATATGTTAAGAAGAATAATTATGAAGCTGTAACAATGGGATTTTATTCTCTAATCCTTGCTTTTATATTATTATTGATGATTTTGAAAAGTCCATTTGAGTACATTTGGCAATCATTTCCCGACGTAGCCGAAGGATTTTTGCCAAAAGACGGCAGGGGTATGAATCCCATTCTCGAAAACTTTTGGATGACAATTCATCCTCCAATATTATTTTTAGGTTATGCCGCAATGTCTGTTCCTTATATATTTTCAGTATCCGGATTAATCAAGAAAGATTATAATAATTGGATTAAAATTTCATTACCATGGACACTTGCCGCATCAGGGTTTTTAGGTCTTGGTATTGGGTTAGGCGGCTATTGGGCATACGAAACACTTGGCTGGGGTGGATTTTGGGGTTGGGACCCTGTTGAAAATTCTTCTCTTCTCCCATGGTTGTTATCCATGGCTTTGATTCATACAATGCTAATCCAAAGAAAAACCGGAGGACTTGAAAAAACAAATTACTTGCTTGCGATTTTATCATTTATATTTGTACTTTATGCCACTTTTCTAACTCGTAGCGGCGTTCTTGGGGATACATCGGTTCATTCTTTTGTTGACCCGGGAAGTCTTGTATATGCTTTTTTGTTAATATTCCTATTAGTTTTTCTATTTATCGGAATTATTCTTCTTATAATTAGAGCAAAGGACTTAAATAAAAACAAAATGAACTTTGCCCTAAGCTCTAAGGAAACATTTATTGCTACCGGTGCAATAATGCTTCTTATTTCAACAATTATAGTATTTATTGGAACTAGTTTTCCAATATTTCTTGAATTAACCGGACAGGCAAAAACATCAGTTGAAATAACATTTTATGATAAATGGAATCTACCTGTTGCGGTTGTATTTATGCTACTTTGTGGTTTCTCTTTTTATACTACATGGAAAGCAAGTAAATTCAGTTCAAATCTTAAAGCAGTAATATTACCTTTAACAGTATCTGTTATTGGAACTGCGGTGCTATATTTAGTTGGTGTCACAGAAATAAAGCATCTGTTTCTTGCAATGCCAAGTATCTTTTGTATGTATATAGCTATTTTAAATTTGCTCAGAGTTATCAGGAAAAAACCTGCCTCTATTGGTGCTTTTGTTTCACACGCAGGATTGGGTTTGTTCTTCCTTGGAGTTATTTTTTCCGGAGGTTATACATTAACCACTTCATTACAACTTGCAAAAGGTGAAACACAAAGTGCTTTGGGATATAATTTTACTTTCCTTGGGAGCGACAGGGTTGAAAAAGAAAAACATGACAGAGAAAAATATAAATGCAATGTTAAAATTGAAAAAGGTGGTGATTTTACTTTAGCTTCTCCAGTAGTATATTGGAGTGAGTTCAACCAAAAACAGCAACCATTCTTCGAACCCGGAATCGAAGGATATCTTACAAAAGATTTATATATTAGTCCAAAAGCATTAAACTATGAGAATGATATGCCAAGTGTAATTTTAACAAAAGGTGAATCAACTCAAATACCATTTGATTCAGCCACTACAATTAAACTGAATGAATTTGATATGTCTCATGGAGGCGACAAGAATTCAGACGACGGTAAGTTCAAATTTGGTGCTATCGTTCAATATGAAACTGAGAAAGATACTATTGCAGACACTCTTTACATTGGATTAGATATGACAAACGGCAGTTCAACTCCTTATTGGAAGGACTTAAAAAATGCAAATATTTCAATAGGATTTTCAAACTTTCAGGTTGATGCTAATGATATGTCAAAATCTACTGCAGAATTCTCCTTCTTTGTTGAAGGTATGAAATCCAAAGAACCACGTGAAGTTTTCACTTTCGAAGCATCGGTTAAACCATTCATGATGTTTGTCTGGATTGGTTCATTTGCAGTTGTATTTGGTTTCTTTATTGCAATATTTAAATACAGAAGGAATAAACATTAAAAACTATATTACCACTAAGGAATATAGATTTCATAGACTTATTTGAAAATCTTTATATATCAACAAATTACAAGATAATATATTTTCAAATAAATTTATTAATTAACCGTTAATGACAAAAATTAATTTTATAAACTAATGGAGATTTTATGAGAAATTTAAAAATATTTAGCTTGATTATTATTTTTTCTTTTATAATGGTTAATAATACAGCTTGTACCAAAGAAACTAAAAATGATAATACTGAAACAGTACAGGACAATAAACAGAATGTACAAATTGCTGCAAATAATGAAAAAGTCCCTCAGGTTCTTGATATAACAAATGTCGGAGCAGGTCAAAAGGGTAAAGCTGTCGATTTCGAATGGATGGAAAACGGGAAGAAATATTCATTTTCCGAAATCACAAAAAACAAAGTTGTTTTCTTAAACTTTTGGGCAACCTGGTGCGGACCTTGCAGAATGGAAATCCCTGACATCATCGAATTGAATAAAGAATTACCTGATAAAGACTTTGTTGTTATATCTGTTGCTTTGGACAACAGAGGTACCTTAGAACAAATAAGAAGTTTAGTTCAAGGTTTCGCAAAACAAATGAAAATCGATTACCACATCTTCCTCCCTACTAAAGATGTAGTAACACCTTATGGTGATATTTCAGGAATTCCAACAACTTTTATCATTGACAGAAAAGGAAATATCGTTGAAAAGATTGTTGGTGCAAGAAATAAAACTCAATTTCTTCAATCCATTAAAAGAGC
>CAZEHW010000292.1:0-2888 GCA_964511865.1 uncultured Hyphomicrobiales bacterium
CATCATATGAAATTCACCCATGTTAATGTCTTGAGTAATAGCAAATCCGTTTGAACTATTCATTGAGAAGGATATTTTAGCATTAACGGAATTATTGTAAATTTGAGTATCCCAGCTTGAGTTGAAATTATTAATAAAATTAAAGGGTGAAATTTCAAGTTCAGCAATTTTAATTTCTTTATTTGTTGGCTCTTCCCAATCAATAGATAAAGGGAAATCTGCCGAGTCCTTGTAGTCATTATAAAAAACTCGCAGAATTGACTGCCCCGGGAATAAACGATATATGCGGAACTCCCCATCTTTTCCTGTCTTAAATGATTGAATAAGTCTGTAACCATATTCATCTTCTCCGGTTTGTGAAATATTGTGAACTACTGCACCTTCTACAGGATTACCTTGGGCATCTATTATTTTTCCGCTTCCATTGTAAGACCATCCTAACGGTTCAAGCATTGCAGATAATTTAAATCTCTGCTCATTCCCTAATTCATCCAAATATTCTTGAATATGAGTTCTTTGTTCATCAACTGTTCTTGGTCCCCTCAAAATCAATTTCATAACATCATTGACGCTTGCATTTATTACAGGAACTTTACTCTTTGATTTTGAACTTTGTTTTGATTCAAAGTTATGAATCTCATTAGTACTTCTTAATAATGAAACCCATAGAGTTGTTGGGAAACTTTCAAATGATGGATAATCATTTGCATTCGGTCCCCCACTAAATATATCCGTCATATTATTAAATGACCTGACATTTGATAAATCATATCCATGCGGATAACCATTAAAATATCCTGTTGTTATGTATTCCGAAAAATATGCATAATCTTCAAGTAATCCATCATTTCTTGTGCCATATAATCCGGGTTCATGGTCCCTACCCGTTCTAAAAAGTGTTTGCAGTTCATCATATCTGTTGAATCCCAAAAGTACATGGGTCATATAATGCCCTACTTCATGAGCAATAACATTAAGTTCAACATCCTTCCTGAAATAAAAATTTGCATTACTCCAAAGAATACTATTATTTCCATTGTAAGCACATGAACCTGATAAACTGATGGTATAAGATAAAGTACTCTTAATATTGTTTCTCGCAGTTTGAGCAACATCTTCAGGAAGATATTGAAGCCATAGGTCAATCACTTGAGTTAAATTCTTTCTTATAGAATCTAATATTGTACAATTTGGAGAATTTGTAGGTAAATTAACAATGGCAAAGTAATTCGAAGATGGTGGTCTATTGACTTGAATTTTATTGTTGAATTTAATTTGTTTATCGGCATTAACAGTAAAAACCTTATAATTATTTTCAATGACATATTCACTGATGGGCCACCAATCCGTATTCTTCTTATTAACCTCTATTTCATGTTCAACTGCACGATATGAATATAACATATTATACTCACTATCATTATGAGGTAGCAAGACCTCGATATCTTGTTCTCCACTATATTCCATATAGAACTGCTCAGACGCCAAATACAATTCAGGAGATGAAGTTATTTTAGCAACAGTTAACTTTCCTTCGCCACCATCAGGAAAAATAAATGTTAAACCTGAAACCTCATCTTCGATTTCAACTTTTTGATTACCGGAAACGGGATATTCCTTTTTTTCTCCCAATTTCCAAACAGCACCACCATCGGGTTTCACCGGATTATCGTCAGCACAGGAAGTAAAGAAGATAAAAAGTAATAGAAAAAATATCGTGTAGTTAACGATAGTAAGTAGTAAGTTGTTTTTTCTCATATAACACCCTAAGAATAAAAATAAATTATTAATTAAATTCTAAAGAATTATTTGTGTAGATATGAGTAACCAAATTTCTTTTAAAATTCTTAAAGTGCAATTCTACACAAACAACAATATCTCCTAAATAAATAAGAGATAATTGTATAGCAAAAATAAATCAAATTCTGAATAAAAAAAACAAATATTTTATTAACAAAAAAACCGCACTTTGGAGTGCGGTATTCTGATTTTCTTTTTTCTATTTTTCTAATTTATATCCCTAACTCTATCCCAATTATAAAATTCCTTTCAGCCGCAGGAAAAAATGTTTTGCCGATTCCGTATGCCGCATAAAGATTATTTAATACATTATTTACTTTTGCATGGATTTTCAAACTTGGAAGTGATAAAACATTCCTGAACGTATAAGAAAAGTCTGCATTCAGAACAAAATATGCATCCAGTTTATTATCAACATATATATTCCATTCATTCGCCAAATGAGTTTGTATTCTTTCATCAGTTATAAGGTCTCCGTAATTATCCGTTCTGAAACCACCGACATATTTCGCGAGAAGTGAGCAATAGAAATCATCTTTAGTATAACTTAACCTTAGGTTTGCCATCAAATCGGGAAAACCACCAACAGGATTACCTTCAAGCGAAATCGTATCGAGATTGTTTGTAATAAAATCAAATTCAACAATCCTGTTATTGCTGTATGTCATATTTGCAGATAAATTCAATTTCCCGAAAGAATTCTTCATCAAAATATAAGCTCCCTGCAATTCAACTCCTGTATGTCTTGTTCTTGGAACATTTCCGTCAACAGGACGTCCCCAAATATCAACTATTCCCGTGCTGACAAGCTCATCAAAATATTCCATCCAATAAGCATTTATTCCAATATTAAAATCCTCTGCTTTCATATTCCAACCTAATTCAATATCGAGCATTGACTCAGGTTTTACCAAGGGCTTTGTAAAATCATATCCGATATCACCATTAACACTATCTGATTCAAACTGAGGCAAAGCTCCATAATAAGCTTCGTCTGCACTGTATAGATTTTTCATTCTTGGTTCACGGCTTGTGAATGCAACAGAAGAATATACATTCATATTTTCCTGAAGAAGATAATTGATACC
>CAZEHW010000293.1:0-2791 GCA_964511865.1 uncultured Hyphomicrobiales bacterium
AGTGCCTTCATTAATCATTCCATTGATAGCTGGAATTATAATTTGGTTTTTCACTTTCTCTAGAACATCTCTGGTAACTATAGGAGCAGGAGAATAAGCACCCATACCACCAGTATTAGGACCTTTATCATCATCGAAAATTCGTTTATGGTCTTGAGATGAAGCAAGAGTTACAAAGTCTTTACCATCAGTAACAGCTAATATTGATGCTTCCTCACCCTGCATGAATTCTTCAATAACAATTGTGGAACCTGCATCACCAAATTTACCTGAAAACATTTCGTTAACAGTAGCAATAGCTTCTTCTTTATTAAGCGCAATGATAACGCCCTTACCTGCGGCTAAACCGTCAGCTTTGATTACAATCGGATATTTCTCTAAATTATTAAGGTAATTAATACAATCATCCTTATTTTCGATTTCAAACTTTTTGTAATCTGCTGTCGGAATATTATATTTTATCATGAATTCCTTTGCAAATCCTTTAGAAGACTCAAGCATTGCTGATTTTTGTGAAGGACCGAAAACATTTATAGCATTAGCTCTTAAGAAATCTGCTAATCCATTCGCCAAAGGTTGCTCAGGACCAATAACAACAAGATTAATTGATTTATTTTTACAAAAATCAGTTATTTTATTGAAATCACTAACATCTATTCCAGGATTTTCGCATAATTGAAATATACCCGGATTTCCGGGGGAACAAAATATTTTTTCAGATGATTTTGAATTAAATAAAGCATATGCTAATGCGTGTTCTCTGCCGCCGCTACCGATTAATAAAATATTCATAGTTCATTCTTAAATGTTAAAAAACTTGCTGCAAAAATATTGAATACTATGGTATTATCAAAAATCTTCAAGAATAAAATGATTTTTATATTGAAAAAAATGAAAATTACATTTTTTTAATTGTAAGTATTTTCATAATTTATAAAATTGTATTCTAGTTATTAACAACAATTGAAAAAATATATGAAATCAGCAGATAAAAAAGTACAGCAGGATAGCAAAATCAATCCTGATAAGATGAAAGCAGTTCAATTTGCAATGGATCAAATCGAGAAACAACATGGTAAGGGTGCAATTATGCGTTTAAGTGATACGCATGTGGTTAATTGTGAAGCAATTTCAACAGGTAGTTATTCTTTGGATGCTGCCATTGGCATTGGTGGTGTCCCAAAAGGTCGTATAACAGAAATATACGGTCCTGAATCGTCGGGAAAAACCACAATTTGTTTACATGTTATTGCTGAATCACAGAAAAAGGGTGGAATAGCCGCATTTGTAGATACAGAGCATGCAATGGATATTAATTATGCTCAGAGATTGGGGGTAGATTTAAATAATCTTCTTTTATCTCAACCGGAGTTTGGTGAGCAGGCACTTGAAATCGTTGAAACATTAGTTAGAAGCGGGGCGATTGATGTGGTTGTAATAGACTCTGTTGCGGCATTGACGCCAAGGGTTGAAATCGAAGGTGAGATGGGTGACGCACAAATGGGCTCACAGGCAAGATTGATGTCACAAGCTATGAGGAAATTGAATGCTGCTATTGGCAAATCAGGTGCCGCAGTAATCTTTACGAATCAACTTCGTAGTAAAATTGGTATTGTATATGGCAATCCTGAAACTACAACCGGAGGAAATGCACTAAAATTTTATGCTTCATTAAGGTTAGACATCAGAAGGAAAGAAGTTATTAAGACCGGCGAAGAAATTACAGGTAACAGAGTTAAAGTAAAAGTTGTTAAGAATAAAGTAGCTCCTCCTTTCAAACAGGTTGAGTTTGATATAAATTACAACGAAGGAATTTCTAAAATCGGAGAACTGATTGATATGGGTACTGAACATGGGCTAATTGTTAAAAGTGGTGCTTGGTACACTTTTAAAGGTGAAAGAATTCAAGGTAGGGAAGGACTCAAAAAACTCTTAACCGAGAATCAGGATGTTTATAATGATTTGGAACAGGAAGTTAAAAAGGTAATTTATATTCCATCAACAAGTGAGCAAGAAGATTAAAAGTTACATTTGATAGTTTTTTTGTAACATCATCATCAGGTAAAATTGAATGATATACTAACATATATTCTTTTTATAGTCGGCTTTGTCTTGCTAATGAAGGGAGCCGATATTTTGGTTGATGGGTCCACTTCATTGGCAAAAAAGATGAAAATTTCGAATTTAGTTGTTGGATTGACTATTGTTGCATTCGGAACTTCCACTCCTGAGTTTTTTGTAAATATCTTTGCAAGTATTGATGGAAATGCCGGTATTGGTATTGGTAATATCTTCGGAAGTAATATAGCAAATGTATTGTTGGTACTTGGTGTAACTGCAATAATATATCCCTTACCAGTTCAAAGAAATACAGTTTTATCAGAAATTCCCTTTTCTTTAACAGCCGTTGTTATTGTTGGTTTCGTAGCAAATACTGTGATATTTCTTGATGTTTCTTCTTATTCAAAAAGTATATATCAATCACTGTATATAAGCAGAATGGATGGATTCTTTTTATTGTTCTTCTTCTTCTTGTTTGTAGGATATATAATTAAGGTTATTAATGAACAAGCCTATCAGGAGAAATTGAATGATATAATGGGGAAAAATGTGAAGGAATCCAATATTGATTATAAAGTTTTCTCGCTTTCAAAATCCATAATATATATCATTATATAAATCATTATGTAAAGGCATGGACGCGCCAATTTTGAGACAACTGATTTTTGTATCGGTGGGCAATGCGAGTGGGTCGCAATGTTTCATCGCTGTGTCCATGGCAGTGTAGACT
>CAZEHW010000294.1:0-2736 GCA_964511865.1 uncultured Hyphomicrobiales bacterium
GTTTTGGCATTTCCTGTGGATTTGGAATAGAGATTTAACATTTATGAGGATAAAAAAATGAAAGCTTATATAATTATTTTTTTGGTGGAAATTATTCTTGTTTCTTGCTATGACAACACTTTAGTTGACCCCGGCAGAGGATATTCGAATTTAACAATTAAAGTATTCAATAGGGATAATTCTCCGGCTGTTGGTTCAAAGGTGCTTATTAAAATGTATCTTGGTAGAGGTTCAATTGAGCAGGAAAAAGCACCTACAATAGTTGATGATTCTACAGATGTGAATGGTGAATTTTCAACAAAATTACTTGAAGGAGAATATATTATCGAGACTCGAATATTTCATGGGTTTGCATATTATTCTACATATGATGGAATTCAAATGATAGGAGGACTTAACCGAAATCGTGATTTAAGACCTTTTAATAATGTAGGACAAATTTCTTTCTCAATACAAAATTCTCAAGGAAAACCGGTCCCTGATATTAATATTGCTTTATTATCAAAAATATATAAAAATAGAGTAAAATTCGACGATTATCTGAACCTTTTTTTTATGTCGGGTAAAACAGATACTTCAGGAGCAATAACTTTTAAGGAAGTTCCCAACAACTATATTTTCGGATTAATTATCTACCGGAATGATTCTTTATATTATCCATCATCTGTTGGATTCTCAACATCATCCTTGTATGATAATCAAATTAATAAGGTATATATAAATTTCTGAACTCACTCCATCCTCCCAAACCTTCTGTCGAGTTCAGGAATTGTAAATTCAATAATCACAGGTCTGCCGTGTGGGCAGACATAGGGCATGGAGCAGTTGAATAATGTATCAACTAAATTTTTCATTTCCTCGGGACTTAAATATTTTCCTGTTTTTATTGCCGCTTTGCAACTGAAAGAAGCGGCTAAATTGTCTCTCCTTGTACTTTCTCTAATTCTGTTTTCCTCGTCATATTGTTCCAATATTTCTATTAAGGATTGAGCTTCAGCCCCAGTAATTACATCAAGAGGAACAGCATTAATTCTTATTTTATTGTTATCGGTCTCGTCAAATATAAAGCCAAGGTTCTTTACATCTTCCCCGAGTTCTTTCAATAAAAGTTTTTGGGATGAATCAAGTTCAATATCAATAGGAAATAATAAATCCTGAGAATTTGCAAATTCGTTGTTCATCGCTTTAATTGCTTTTTCATATAGTATTCTCTCATGTGCGGCATGTTGGTCAACGATGATAAAACCTTTGTCTGTTTGGGTGCAAATATATTTCTTATGAACCTGCCAAAACATTTGAACAGGTTTGTCGAAATCAGAACGAGACAGGGTAGCATCTTTTCCAAATTCACTTTGTTTCTTATTAAACAGGTAATCGAAAGCGGAAATATCGAACCTTTTATTCTCTGAAGCATCTGAAGAAAATTCCCTGCTCTTTTGAAATCCCGGTGAAGAGCTAAATGATGGTCTTTGCTCTCTGTTATTAGGGTCGGTGGAAACAACTTCCCCGGTTAATTTATTGACCATAATGAATTTATTATCTTCATCATTGATTTTTGTAAACGGTGATTGTATTTCGTGACTTTTTAATACAATTTCAGGAGCAAGGTTGACACCCTGCAAAGCCTTACTGACTGCTTTGAATAAAGCATTGTAAATATACTTTTCATCTTCAAATTTGACTTCATGCTTTTGAGGATGCACATTTACATCAACATTTTTCGGGTCCAGGTTAATATTTAAAACATAAAAAGGATGTGCTCTTTTTTCCAGCAGATGCTCAAAAGATGCAAAAATCGCATGACTCAATGATTTGCTGATAATACTGCGATTATTCAAATAAAGATATTGTCCCGATTTCGATTGCTTTGCGATTAATGGCTCTCCTATAAAACCTTGAATTTTCAGTAAGTCTGTTTGAAAATCAACAGGAATTAATGAATTTGCAATATTTTTACCTAAAATACTTTCTATTCTCCTGACAGGATCTGAAGGTAGAGCATCAAAAATCAGGTTTTCGTTATCGTAAAATGTAAATCTGATATCAGGTCTTATCAAAGCAAACTTGATCATAGTATCGGATATATATCGGAATTCCGTTAAATCCGATTTAAGGAATTTTCTTCTGGCGGGTACATTATAAAACAGATTCTTAACAAATATTTGGGTCCCGGAATCAATATTTACAGGTGAAATTATTTCGTTTTTCATCGGTTCAACTGTCAGCTTCCATCCATGCTCTTCTTCCTTTTTTCGGCTTCGAATCTCAAGAAGTGCAATAGATGCGATTGAAGCTAAAGCTTCTCCTCTAAAACCATATGTCCTGATTTCTTCCAGATCATCAGCAGAAATTATTTTGCTTGTTGCATGACGTTTAATGCTTAAGGGCAAGTCATCTTTATTGATACCATAGCCATTGTCAACAACATGAATCAGTTGCTTTCCTGACATTTTAACAACAACTACAATTTCTGTTGCTCCTGCATCTAAAGAATTTTCGACTAACTCTTTAACAACAGATTCAGGTCTTTGAACGACTTCACCTGCCGCTATCTGGTTTGCAACAAAGTCAGGCAGAATTATTATTTTATTTTGATATTCCAAATTATCCTATTAGTTAAATTATTTTTTTTCAATATAATAAAGACGATTAATATAGGGAAATAATAATTTTTTTATTTCCTTTAATGTACATATCACATTTTTTAGATTAATTTCAGAAAGGCATTGAAATTCA
>CAZEHW010000295.1:0-2731 GCA_964511865.1 uncultured Hyphomicrobiales bacterium
TCATCAATTATCGGGTCGGAAATTGAAATAATCAGTGGTGAAAAAGAAGCGAAATTCAGCTTCATGGGTGCTGTTGATGATAATGGAGATTCACTTGTAATTGACATTGGAGGTGGCAGTACTGAGATAATATTCGGGAATATATCTGAGATAAAACATCGGTACAGTCTTCAGATTGGAGCAGTCCGTCATACTGAAAAGCATTTTAAAATGCACCCACCCTCTTCAACTGATATTCAATCTGCAGAAGATGAAATTAAGGAAGAACTTAAAAAAATATCTTCATTTAATAATTATGAAAAAGTTTATGCAGTAGCAGGAACACCTACTACACTTGCAGGTATCATTTTAAAATCAAAAGAATTTGACAGAGATTATATACAGGGTTATAAATTGAATTTGAATGATATAAAGCAAATATTTAAATCTTTTTGCGAAATGAGAATTGAAGAAATAATTAGTGATTTCAAAGTTCAGCCAGCAAGAGCAGACATAATAACAACAGGAACTTTGATTTTGATAAATGTAATGGAACATTTTCAATCGGATTATTGTATAGCCAGCACTAAAGGATTAAGGTATGGAATGATGAAATATTTGACTAAAATATAATATGTATTGTAATATATCAAATAATAACATAATTTTGTTAAATTTTTTTTAACAAATTTGAGGAAATATAATGAAAAAGGTTCTAATATTATTATTTGCAATGATTATTACTGGAGTTACTGTTTTCACAGGATGTGATTCCAAAAAAGAATCAAAGATGATTGATGTTGCAATTACTAAAACTAATCTTCCTGAAATAATAGCAAACATCAAAACAGAAAATGTTCTGACTCCTGAGGATATTTTGAGATTTAACAATGCTTTGAATAGAATCGGAGCAAACAATCCCGATACATTGATCGGAATGACACCAAGACAGATATTCGAAAATCAAAATATATTTTTGTTAGAAAATCAATATGAAATGATAAATGTTACTGCTACAAGAATAGCCATGAATATGAATTTTGATATAAAATTTCTTGGACTTAAACCATTATTAGACACTGTTAATAATATGCAGGGTAATACAATCTATTATGAATTTAAAAACAATACAGATAAAGCGATTAAAAAAGTATCGGGTTTATTACAATTTTATAACAGGCAAAATCAAATTATTAAGCAATTTCAAATTGAAAACACTCAGGATTTAGCTCCAAATGCAAGTTTACAATTCTATAAAAATTTTGCTCATAACGAGAAAGAACCAAGAGATTCCATAATCAGAAATCACTTTCAACAACTAATTGTCAGATGGCAGCCATCTTCGCTTGAGTTCGCTGACGGTACAAAAATAGAATTACAAGTAAAATAAATTCTCAGGAATTTGGTAGATTTACAAAATAATGGTAATTTTGTAGTCTTGTTTGGTTGTCCCGTTAGCTCAGGTGGTAGAGCATTTGACTTTTAATCAAAGGGCCGCAGGTTCGAGTCCTGCACGGGACACGGATTTAGAAAAAAGAAATTAGAAAAAGGGTAATCTAATGATTGCTCTTTTTTTTATTTGTTCAACCCCTGGGATGAAATGATTTGTGTACTTCTTTGATATAATCCCTGTCAAGATGAGTGTATATCTGAGTTGTTGAAATATCTGCATGTCCAAGCATTTCCTGAACAGCTCTTAAATCAGCGCCACCTTCAAGTAAATGCGTTGCAAAAGAATGTCGAAACATATGTGGATGAACTTTGACATTCAAACCTGCAAGATTCGTGTATTTTTCAACAATCTTCCATATTCCCATTCTTGATAAGGACGAACCTCTCTGATTTAAAAATAATACATCCTGTGCATCGGCTTTTTTATTAAAAACAGGTCTTACTTTTTTTCTGTATTCTTCTATCCACCTGAGAGCAGAACTTCCTATCGGGACAATTCTTTCTTTGGAACCTTTTCCCAAAACCCGGACTATCTCAGCATCAAAAATTATATTTCGTTGTTTTAGGTTAATCAACTCTGATACTCTTAACCCACAGCCGTAAAAAGTTTCAAGTATAGCTCTGTCCCTTATTCCGGCTCTGTCAGAGATATCAGGTTGTTCAAGGATTTTATTAATATCATCAACAGACAAGGTATCGGGTAGTTTCCTTCTTGACTTAGGCAATTCAACTAATTCTGATATATCATTTTCGGTTTCACCGTTAGCATAAAGAAATTTAAAAAGACCTCTAATAGCTGATAAATATCTGGAACGTGTTGTAGCACTCAATCCTAAATCACTTAATTCATTTAAAAAGTCTGTAATGTTTTTTGTTTTAACATTTGAGAATTTGCTAATATTCTGAGTTTGCAAGAACTCTGAGAAGCAAAGCAAGTCATGTTCGTAAGAATTCTTTGTATTATCCGATAATCCCTTTTCTAATGCAATATAATGTATAAACTGATATAAATGCCTAGATAATGTTTTAGGTAACTGTTCCTTCTTTCTGCTGTTTGTATCCGACATATATTGTTTATAATTAGTAAATTTACTTGTTATGAAATTCACTCCTTATTTTCTTCAGGAATTTCCTTGTATTTGATTCTTTGATGTGATGAACCTAATAAACTTTTTACGCATGTATCTTTGATGATTTGTAATTCACTGAATGTAATATTGGCTTCATCAAATTGTCCATCCAGGAGTCTGTCTCGGATATTTGAGCCGATAATTTTATCAAATTCATCTTTATTTGTAAC
>CAZEHW010000296.1:0-2563 GCA_964511865.1 uncultured Hyphomicrobiales bacterium
CAAAAGATGAATTTACGAGCAACAACGCAAACTACATGTGGTTTCAAACCTTTTTCAGCCATCTGAACGACAAGGGAACTGCCGGTTTCGTCATGGCAAACGGTGCTATGACCTCAAACAACAGCGGTGAGCGTAACGTCAGGGAGTTTATGGTTGACAACGGAATTATTGACTGCATTGTACGGTTACCCGATAAACTCTTTCTGACAACCGGAATACCTGCCTGCCTCTTTTTCCTGAGTAAGAATCGGGACGGCAAAGACGGCAAGCACAGGCAACGGCAAAACGAAATCCTTTTTATTGATGCCAACAAAATGGGTGAAATGGTTACACGCCGTCAAAGAATACTGACAGATGAGGATATTGAAAAAATCAGTTCTGCATACCATAACTGGCGAAACAAAAAAGGCAAATACAGCGACACAGAGGGCTTTTGCAAGTCCTCAACTATTGACGAGGTGAAAGCACAGGATTACAAACTGACACCCGGAATATACGTAGGCACAGAAGCAGAAGAAGACGACGGCATACCATTCGAGGAAAAGATGGACGAACTAAAGGAAAAGCTTGAAGAACAATTTGCTAAATCTAATGAATTGCAAAAAAGGATAATAGAAAATTTGAGGGAGTTTTAATTATGATAGTACAAGAGAATGATGGAATATCTTTAACAGTTTATGAAAAATCATTGCCAATTTTCTCTTTATTGACAGCTGAATTGCTTATTAAACAAGTGAATGATTATAAATGGATTTGGGTAATTAATACTCTTCATCATTCTCTTTACAGCATGTGTATATCAGCAATCGTTCATGGTAATCCAGATTCAGTTTTAAAGCCAAATAAAAAGGGTGATATTGTTTTTACAAGAGATGAAAACAGATTTAACATTCTAACTTTTAACAACGTAACAAAAAAAAATAAATTTGGAAGATACGCTCTATCTGAATTAATAGACTCAAAAGAAATTGAAAATTATAAAGTTAAATTAAATAATTTCAGTATTGAGGAATTATCATTTAATTTTGATTACTTTGATAAACACGATTTAATTGCTTTTCAGGATGCTTTGGGCAGAGTAATGGAAGGTGAAATCTTATTAGGTTCATTTGTTAATAACAAACCACTGGTATTAACTAATGAAGAATTAAATGATATTGATAGAATCCATGACTTAAGAAATAAATTTGTTCATTTTAAGCCAATGACCTATATAGACCATATTCCAAGCATTAAAAAAGCATTACAGACTTATATAAAAACCATAGAGTTTCTTTTGTTTGAGATTAGTCCACCAATTTTTTTTGATGCAAACGAATCAGAGAAATTAAAGCCGGTAATTGATTCTATAAAGAAAAATTTAATAACGGAATGTACATGACCACTTGGAAAAAATATAAATTAGGCAATGTTTTACATAACAAAATTATCGGGAATTTGAGGGAGTTTTAATATGGACAATAAAAATAGGTTATTTCATATATCAGTTACTGCTACACCTGATAATTCAAATGAATTATTAAATAAAGAAATTCAAATGCTTAAAGTTTCTTTACTTTATGCAGATAAGACAAAGTTATATAGTATTTCAACGAATTTAATGTTAATGATATTGCTTATAACACAGTTAAATTTATCTCAAAAAATAGAGTTTTTAAAAAAATTTATACCGGATTTACAATTCAATACAAATGATTTAATGACATTCAATCTTGTAGTTGAAAGTTATGAGAAACTCATTAAAAAAAGAAATAAAACAATGCAGGACCATAGGAATGTTAATTTATTTAAGAAAGAAATTGATAAAGTTTGGGAATCAATGTCACCGACAATCATTCAATTATTAGAAAGTTCGGGTCTTAATAAATTGTCTTTAGCGTATGAAAAAGGTCTATTGGAAATTCATGAATTTAAGGAATTTGGTAAAACGGATTTAATGCTTAATGAATATATTGATGAGGTATCCAATACTATTAATAAAAATGAAACATTCCCATTTTTCGACAAATTAACCGTTGATTTAATTAAATCAAAAATTGATGAAAAGAATCTTGAAATATCTTCAGGTTCATTAGAACGAATAAAACACACAGGAATATTATCAAAATTGATAGAAAGACTTCCTTGCTTTGATACTGCATCAATTGATGAAGTTTTAGATATTCGTAAGGAACTTGAAAAACCGCTAATTCTATTCAGGCAAGCAATGTTTGAATTTTCGGAAGATATTAAATCGAATATATGGGATAAAGATTTTGAATATGATGTTAATAAAACTTATTTCCAGAAAATTGAACCATCAATTTTAGAAATTGAAAATGCGATTGAAGAAAACACATATCTTAAAGCCCTTTTGTCGAGATTAGTTGACGGCACAACAATTACAGCTGCCGGAGTAAGTTCGGCAATTGGTCTTGCATTCGCAGGTTTTAATGACCTATTGTCGACTTTGCCTGCCGTAATGGGAACGCTCGCTGGTGCTACACAATTAGGTATTTCGACTAAATTAGAAATGAATAAAAAGCAAAAAGAAATTGAGAAAAATCAGATGTTTTTTTACTAT
>CAZEHW010000297.1:0-2472 GCA_964511865.1 uncultured Hyphomicrobiales bacterium
AGCAAAACGAAGAGTTCGGATACGATTCTTTGAAACAAATTTTAAAAAAATCAGTATATAATATAAGGGCTGAGGAATTAGTTAAGGATTTAAAAGAAAATGTGTTGACATATTTGGGTGAAAATTCAGCTCATGATGATATGACAATAGTTTCAATAGTTAGAGAAAATTGATATATGGAAAAATTCACTATATTTGAAATTTATTAAATCATCATGAACGAATAAGAAATAATTTTGCAGGGAAAAACAATGAATGATACTGAAAAATTCGGAATAATACTAAAAGAGGAAAATGAAGTTGTGAAACTTTACCTCAGCGGCTACCTTGATGCACACACCGCAATACAACTCGAAACTGCTATCAGCAATGTAATCAGTGATGGCAAGAATTATATTCTTGTTAATTTTAACAATCTGGATTATATAAGCAGTGCAGGACTCGGTGTGTTTATGGCATTTATTGAGGAGATAAGAGATAAAAACGGAGATATTAAACTATGTGAAATGTCCCCTAAGGTATTTCAGGTGTTTGACCTTCTTGGTTTCCCAATTTTATTTGATATTCTTGACACTGAAGAACAGGTTTTAGAAAAATTCAAAAACGGCGATTTGAAAAAAAATGATTGATACCGGACATATTGGTGCATGCTGTGAACTGATAGAGTTACAAAAAATAAGGAACTTTATTGAAGAAAAAGCTTTGGAATTTGGTTTGAATGAAGAATCGTCAAGTCAGGTTGCTTTAGCTGTTGATGAAGCTTGTACAAATTTAATTGAGCATGCTTACCAATATGACAAAACACGGGAAATATCCATTTCTGCCGAAAAAACCGATAATAAGATGATTGTTAGTATTTATGATGATTCTAAACCATTCGACCCGCTTAAAGTGGAAAAGCCGGATATGAAAGATTATTTCAAGGAATATAAACGCGGAGGACTGGGAATACATCTAATGCGTGCCGTTATGGATGATATTGAATACTATCCTGCTAAACAAAACGGGATGCAGAATGTTTTGAAATTAATTAAAAAAATTAGTTGACAACTATCTCTCTTCAATCAAAGATTCAGGATTTTTAAAGTGCTGGAAATTAGTCAGAACAAACTTCCAATCTCCATCAACTTTTTTACATACAGCTGTCAATCTTGAATCGAGTTCTATTTCAATTTCCTGCATTTCGTTGTTCTCATTGGGCAAAGTTACTTTAATCTTGCTGTAAACATCAGCAGAGAGCCAGGAAACATCATTATGAATGTTTATTATGGGATTGCGGTATTCATACTTTAGCATTGTCCAGTTCTGGCTAAGGTCGCTTTTGTATATATTTCTGATAGCATCCCATCCCCTGCCGATAAAATTCCGTTCAGTACCCAAAGCGATAACAGATGAATCATTCAGATAAGTGCTCATGATACAATCCAGATTTTTAGTTCGATAGCATTCGGCATTATGATTGAGCAAATCCAAAATCTTTGCTTTGTCTTTTTCTGTAGAATCGGAGCAGGAGAAGAATAAAAAAGTTATTAGTAATATCAATATTTTTAATTTCATAATCTGTTACTATTAAGTAAATCAATTATTTGATTTATTATTTCGTTTACTTTTTCCGGCTTTAATGTACCGATAACTTTAGCAATTAATGAATCATTCCCTGTGAATATTTTAGAGTATTTAACATAGCTGTCGAAATTCAAATTGCCTGTAGTTAAATCATTTTGTGATATAATCGAGGTATGTTTGTCATCATAAAATTTACTTGTTATCTGCAACATGATATGGTCGCTTTTATCAATATCGGCAATAATTAATGCTGGTCTTAATTTCGATTTTGACAAATCCGAATACGGAAAAGGTATGATTACAATATCCCCTACTGCAAATAAGCCCATGCTTCATCTTCCTCCGGTTTATTCCAGTGCTCAGCTAATGAACTTTCACTTAGCAGATATGGCAAGGATTTCTCATAAAAAGATTCTTCAACTTCTTCATCAAAAACTAATAATAAAGCTCTTTTAGGAGTATCTGTTTCGATATTTTGAAGCAATCGAACAGAACCTCCTTTATTTATCACCGCTTGATATGTTTGAATCATCTTAGTCCTCATGATAAAAAATTAAAAATATCAACTTATAAAACGTAATATTAATTAATTAATTTTATTTGACTTTTATTATTGAACTGTTAAAGGAAAAATTACCTGACAATATCCGCAATGTGTACATTCCTGCCGGTAAATCAGAAATGTTAACCTGATAAAAATAATTGCCAACTGAAAGAAATTTATTGTCAATAATTTTTACTATGTTCCCTGTTAAATCTATCATATCAATTGTAGTCATATTGTCTTGAATTAAATCAAATGCCAAGTTGAAAATATCCGAAGTAGGATTGGGATAAGTTATAGTGGTATAAATTATATTTTCTTCAACTGATATTGGTCCTTCAAATCTAAATAAATATAAATAA
>CAZEHW010000298.1:0-2435 GCA_964511865.1 uncultured Hyphomicrobiales bacterium
TTTCATTCAGTTTTTTGAAAATGAAGTTTACATCGTATTCAATGGAAGTTCCCAAATTGAATATGCCTGAAACATCATTATTAAGTGCAATAAGATTGCCATTGACAATATCACTTACATATACATAATCTCTTGAATTTTTGCCGTCACCATTGATAACAGGTCGCTCGCCATTCAGCATTTTATTGATGAAAATGGCAATTACACCGGCTTCCCCAAAAGGATTTTGTCGGGGTCCATAAACGTTGGCATATCTCAAAACAACATGGTCAATGCCGTAAATTTCTTTATAATAGAATAGATATTTTTCGTTAACAAGCTTTGCTATACCGTAGGGAGAGCAAGGACGCAAAGGATGTTCTTCGTCAGCGGGAAAGTAATCCTGTTCACCGTATATTGCCCCTCCGGTCGAAGAAAAGATAATTTTTTTTACTCCGTGATTTTTGCATGCTTCGTAAAGATTCAAACTTCCAAGGATATTTGTAGTTGCATCAAATTTCGGGTTGCTCACAGAAATACGTACATCAATTTGTGCCGCCTGATGATTCAGTATATCAAATTTTTCTTCGGCAAATATTTTGTCGAGCTTGTCGCTGTTGATGTCGAGTTCGATAAATTTTGCCTTAGGATTAAGATTTTCAGCTCTCCCAGTTGATAAATTATCAATAATTACAACATCATGTCCCCGCTCTATATAAGCATCGGCAATGTGCGAACCAATAAATCCGGCTCCTCCTGTAAGTGCAATTTTCATATTCTTTATTTAATTATTTATTATGATAATTTTCAAAACTAAAGATTTTTTCTGAAAGAATGCATATTTTTGCACTTTAGTTCAATAAGTTTAATGAGTTTTAATGGAATATAAGGAGATATCAAAGGAACTGATAAAGACAATAAAATCTTTGCACAAAAAAAACGGCAGGGATGAGCATGGTTTATTTCTTGCTGAGGGATATAAAATCTGCTCGGAGATATTGGATTCCTTTTACCAACCGGAATATGTCATCCTTCCGGGAAATGCCGACCAAAAATCCATTGATTTAGCTGAAGATATTTCAAAAATATTCAAAATACAAGTATTTAAAGCTCAACGTAAGATTTTTGATTCTTTATGTGATGCAAAATCTCCACAGGACATTCTGACCATTATTAAAATCCGGTCAAAAAAACCTAATTCAAATTTCTCCTTTGTTGCTCTTGACAAGGTAGCTGACCCGGGAAATGTAGGAACAATTATCAGAACAGCTAAATGGTTTGGCTTTGAGCAGGTAATATTAAATGAAGGTTGCGCCGATATTTACAACCCTAAGACTATTCGTGCCTCAATGGGTGCTGTGCTGAAAGTTAATTGCATCAATGTAAATTCACTTAGAGATTTTATTGAAACTCATTTTCCAAAATATCTGATTTTAGGAACATTTCTTACCGGAACAAAAGAAATGTCAGAGATAATAGTCAAAGATAAAATAGGTATAATATTTGGTAATGAGTCAACAGGGATTTCAGATGAAATTTTACCTGTGATACATGAAAGAGTTAAAATTCGAGGAACGGAAAACTTTGATTCATTAAATGTCTCGGTATCGGCAGGTATTGTTTTATATGAGCTATCATTAAAAAAATGAATGATTTATAATATATTTTTATTATATTAGTAATTTACTATAATGTTGTTTAAAAATAAATAGAAAGAGAATGAACCCAATTGTAGCAATTATTATAATCGTAGTTTTGAGTTATTTAGCCGGCTCAATTCCCAGCGCAGTAATTATCAGCAAACTTTTTTACGGTTTTGATATTCGTGAAAAGGGAAGTGGAAATATGGGAAGCACTAATGCTTTTCGTATTTTGGGCTGGAAATGGGGTGTAATTGTTCAGGTGGCAGATGTTCTTAAAGGATTATTTGCCGTGCTGGTACTGGCAAAACTATTTGATGTAAATTATAATTTTGGTTCATCTTATTTTGAGAATCAGACCATTGTGATGATTATAGCAGGTGTGAGTGCTGTTGTCGGGCATATTTATTCAGTATTTGTAGGGTTTAAAGGTGGCAAAGGAATTAATACGACTGCCGGAATGCTTCTCGGAATTGCGCCGATTGAAGTAGGTGTCGCTTTGGGGATTTTCATTATTGTGGTAATGTTTTCCGGTTATATTTCTCTGGGTTCGATAATTGCGGCTTTGTCCTTACCATCTTCTTTGGTGTTCAGGTATAACATTTTTGGTGTAAATATCCCCGGATACCATATTTTAATTTATTTTATTTCAGCTTTGGCTTTGTTATTAATCTTTGCTCATCGTAAAAACATCCAAAGGTTAGTCAGAGGAACTGAAAACAGGTTCAATAATCTTCACTTAATTAAACTTAAAAAAACAACATAGGAAGAGCTGAAATTGTTCGGACAACTAAAAATTGCAGTAATTGGTGCCGG
>CAZEHW010000299.1:0-2049 GCA_964511865.1 uncultured Hyphomicrobiales bacterium
AATATAAAGCATAATTTCCTATCCTTTTCTTTTAAAAATGTTAAATTAAATTAAAATAACCAAATGAGCAAAATAATTTTCCCCTTATCCTTAAATAATCTCGAATATCTGCTAAAAAAATTTTAATTTTACATTTTTTTACAAATGATTATTAATAATTAAGTTATAGATATGAGATTAATTATAAGTATTTTTTTGTTGAGCATATTTACAGTATCCTGTGCAACAGTTAAGGATTCAGTTGAGGTAAGCTCAAATATCAATCAATTCCCCGAGAGAAATATTGAGTTCAGAAATTTATCATTAAAATCAAATATTTCTGTTGTAATGAAGGAAATGTCAAACATGGCTACTGCAAATATTAATATGGCTTATTCGGATTCCATATCCATGAGTTTGTTCGGTCCATTCGGTATTCCTTTCGGGAAATTGTATGCAACAAAATCAAACGTGGTTTTCTACAATATAATGACTAATCAGGTATTGGAGGGAAAGCCATCTTCTGAAAACATGAGAACTGCAGTATTTTTACCATTATCTTATGAGGACTTTATCCGTTTGATTCGTTGTGAAACTCCCGGAGAGCCAAAAGATTTTATTTATGATAAATATTTAAATGATGATGAAATATTATTTAAAAATAATTCAAATCCGGAATATATTGAATATGCCGTTTTGTCAAATAAAGATAAAGTGATAACCCAGTATCAGCGTAAACAAATTGACGGTACAATGATTTTACATGTGTTTTATACAGATTATACTAAAAACAATAATATAGACTTTGCACAAAAACAGCAATACAAGTTCCCTGAAATGGATGTCAATGTTACAATGGAAATAAGAGACTTAATTATAAACGGGACATTTGAAAAACCCTTTTCCTTTAATATCCCGGCAAATATTGACAGAATAAAATTGGATGAACAATAAAACGTTTTTTACTTAATGGCAAAAAGTATTTTCATATTAATTTTTCTTATTTTCAATGTATTCACTTTTGTGAATGCACAGCAGGATATTAAAAAAAACACCATAACGGCTACCGATACACTCTCAAACTTAAATATTGGGAATATTGAAAATTCAGCAAGTTTCACCCAATCATCTGCAACCATAACATATAAACCCGGAAAAAACACTGATATTGATTCTGTTGTTGTGTACAAAGCTAAAGACTCAGTAAAGTTCAATCTCAGGAAGAAAGAGATGTATCTGCGAGGTGAGTCGGAACTGGATTACAAAGCTCAGCATTTGAGTGCTGAAATTCAGATAATTGATTTTAATACATCTGTTCTTACAGCTAGGGGAGTCAAAGATTCGAGCAACAAGATATTGGGTTTCCCAAAATTCACCGATAAGGGTGAGTCTTATGTCGGTGAGCAAATAATTTATAATTTTAAAACATCTCAGGGAACTATTTCTCTTGGTGAAACACAGGTTTCAGAAGGATATTATTTCGGTTCAAAAATTAAAAGAATATCCGGTACCGAACTATTTGTCCAAAATGGTTGTTATACTACTTGTGATGCTCCACATCCCCATTTCTATTTTGGTTCGCCGGAAATGAAAGTAATTGCAAGCGACAGGATATTTCTGGACCCGTTGATTTTTTATGTTGAAGATTTGCCGATATTTATTTTACCATTTGGTTTGTTCTTTCCAAATAAAAGCGGCAGACAGTCGGGACTGATGATACCTTCCTTCTTCTTTTCAAAGAACAGAGGAGTAGTTATTCAGGATTTGGGTGTTTACTTTGCATTGAGTGATTATTATGATACACAGTTTAATGTTGATTTCTTTTCGAAAGGTGGTTTTACAGCAAAAAATTCAACGAGATGGAAACTACTTGATATATTTGACGGGAATATGAATTTGGAATATGGAAAAACCAGATATGACCCCGATGATGATTATACAAAGAATTATAAAATTGCATTGAGGCATAATCATACTATTGACCCACAATCGAGGATTGTAGCTAATTTAAGTTTTATGTCACAGGATTTTAATGTCAATACTGATTTCAAGAACTATAATAACCGATTG
>CAZEHW010000300.1:0-1784 GCA_964511865.1 uncultured Hyphomicrobiales bacterium
TTATAAGATTTAGAGAAATAAATATTAATTTTTTGAACCGGTATGCAAAGCCGGGTTCTGACCTTCGTACTTAGAAGGGCATTTAGTTAATATTTGACTTGCAACTAAGACATTATCATTAAATTTTCCTTTAATGACAACACTTGGAGCAATATCAAAATTATTTGGAGGAGCTCCTTCATAAATAACATCTGTTATTTGTCCCTTCTCGTCTTCGATTGAAAAGGTTAAAAGGTTTGATTTTGCGTCAAATCCCCACGCTCTATCCTGAAGACGTTTCCCGATTATCTGAACGGTTTTTCCTGATTCTTTTGCGTTCGCTATATCCGAATATTCTACTCTGCTTTCATCGAAGGAGAGAATAGCCAAGACCACGAAAACAACGGCTATTGATAAGCCGATAATGTATTTCTTTTTCATGAATTTTCTGAATTAATGTTAGTAATAGTTTTCTCCAAACGTGTGATTTTCCTGTCAAGACTGAACATGATATAAGCAAGTCCTAACCAGATTATCAGCGATATTATTAAAACAAGGTATATTGAATTGTCAGTAAGAAACTCAGTCATATTTTTCCCTTAATAATTTGTATCTGTTATAAATATTTAAAATCCAAAAGAATAGCATCGTAAATGATGCCAAAGCCAAACTAAAAACAATTTGTTTATTCAAATTCAACATATCAGAACCGCCGCTCATAATAGGTCCCAAACTGCTGTCATCTGCCGAGCCGGGATGAAGTCCGTTTACAATTCTTGGTAGCACGAAGACAAGAAATGGTACTGTAACAAAAGCAATAATTGAATAGACCGAACTTAATCTTGCTTTTAATTCTTTATTCTCAACTGAAGAGCGTAAGGCAAAGTAAGCAAAGTAAATTAGCAATAAAATAAATATTGAGGTTTGCCTTGGGTCCCAGTTCCAGTAAGCACCCCAGTTGAATTTTGCCCAAATCATTCCGGTAACTGTTGCAAGTATTGTAAATACTGTTCCAAGGTAAGCAGATGATGAGGCAAATATATCATTTTTCATATCACGATTTCTTAGATATTGAATCGAGTAAATCATTGAAATCAAATAGGCAAGAACAGCAACCCATGCCATTGGTACATGGAAATTCAATATTTTTACCCTTTCTTCCAAATCGGGAATATAAGGGAAAGTCATGAAAGGATTTACCTCTACTGTAGAATAATAAATATATGCATTATACCTTGCATCGAATTTCGTTTTTACTATTATGGATTCTGAATTTTCAAATTCCTGCGGTAAGGTTTGTTTGGGAACAATCAAAAAATTAGGATGGTCTTCTTTAGACTTTTGTTCCTTAATTAACCACATATTGATATTTTTATCAAATGAAGTGCTTAAATCTTTAGTCTCGATTAATACATTGATTTTGTTGCTTCTGCCAAGAGAATAAACATAGTAGGCATCAGAAAAAGTCCCTGCAATAGGGGGGATGATGCCAAAAATGATTGTCAGGCAAATGCTTGCTGTAACAACGATTTTCCACCATAATGGCTTAATTGTTTTTTTCCAGGGATAAAGTCCGAATAAGATACCAAAAAGAACCCCCGTAATTATTATAATTGCTTTCATCTATCACCAAAAAATTTTTTTAATTGACGTTAAATTTGAAATAAATTGTATTGTTTGAAATATTACTCATCAGTAATATACAAAATAAGACATTATTTTTTATTGAGCAAAAATTGAATCATGAAATCCGCTTGAACAAATATCACGAAGTGATTAAATTATGATAACAAAGTTGAATTTTG
>CAZEHW010000301.1:0-1752 GCA_964511865.1 uncultured Hyphomicrobiales bacterium
CTTGGCAATTTACCAAATGGAATTTACTATTGCCGGGTTTCAGCAGGAAGAATAAATAAAACAGTAAAATTTATTGTAATAAATTAGAATTTTTTAGAGATTAGAGAGTAATATGAATAAACTTTTTTTGATAATATTTTTGTTGGTTTCAACAAATACCTTTTTAAATGCTCAGGATTTGCAACTCCAAATGAGTAATGAAAGTTCAACAATAACACCAGTTGAAACTCCAAATGATACTGCATGGACTGTATTCAACACAAAGAACTCCGGATTGCCTCATGATGTTATTAGAGACATTGAGATTGACAGAAATGGCAATAAATGGATTGCTACTTTTGGAGGTCTTGCAAAATTCGACGGGAAAAACTGGACTGTATACAACACAAAGAATTCTGATATTCCTTCCGATACTCTCAGCTCAGTTGAAATCGACTTCAATCAAAATATCTGGATAACTACCCTGACAAATGGTTTCGCCAAATTTGACGGGAAAAAATGGACAACATTTACTCCAAAAAATTCACTTTTACCCACTCCCGAAACATGGTCAATAGAAGTGGATAATAATGATAATGTTTGGCTATGTACTAAAGGTAAAGGTATTATTAGGATTGCCGGAGAAAACTGGATTAACTATAATACTATAAATTCAAAAATTGAGAATAATTTTGTTACAAGTATTTTCATAGACCAAAATGACAGCAAATGGTTTACACCTGTTAATAGCGGATTGATACTTTATAAAAATAATTATTGGAAAGTTATTAATACGGAAAGCTCTCACCTTCCTAAGAACCATATCATGTCTTTTTTTGCTGATGATTTAGGTAATTTCTGGATGGGAACTCTGCCCGGGGTTGGCTTAATTAAAGTTGTTGATTCTACATGGACAATCTATAATGAAATAAATTCCAATATTCTTCTTAACGGAGTTGCTTCAATAACTCAAGATAATAGACGAAATATCTGGTTTGCAACTTTCGACACTGATTTGGAAGAATACATACCAATGGGTTTAGCCAAATTCGATGGGACAAATTTCAAGTATTATAATACTGAAAATTCCGGAATTCCTACTGATGATATAACAGTTATCACAACAGAAAAGAATGGGAACATCTGGCTGGGAACTAATTACAAAGGTTTGGTCCTATTCAGGGAATAATTCAAAAAATTTAATAAAAAATGACCGGATTCATTTGCTTTTCAATGAATACCGGTCATTTAAATTTTAATTGAATCTATATGTTAACTTGCCTCAGAAATTAATTTCCTAATCCAAAATTCTTGAAAGTATAAATGAATGACAACATAAAAAATCTCTGTAATACATTAGTTTCAGTATCCTCAATATAGATATCTGAAACATCCCGATTTATAGCACTGTTCTGATTTAATATGTCAAAACCTGAAAGTCTGAGTTCGCCGTTTTTATTGAACATTTTAAAACCAATATATGCATTCCATTGAAAATAATTGGTATTATATACTGATGAAAGCCCCGAATAATATTGATGAGACAGCTCGCTTTGCAAAACAAGGAATTCCCATAAATATATATTTATCCGAAACATATTTCTTTGACTGAAATATTTAGTATTATTGTCAGGTGTCAATGAGTAAGAAACAAAATTGAAGTTAGAAAATGACATTAATGTAAAATCAATTTTCTCGCTGATATTACTTGTGATAACCCCACCCAAACTAAGAGTTTTTGTAAATGAATTGTTTTGATTTTCATTATAAACT
>CAZEHW010000302.1:0-1741 GCA_964511865.1 uncultured Hyphomicrobiales bacterium
GCTAATACCGACCTACAATCTGCAGTTCGTCAATATGCAAGCGAAAAATCATATTCTCTGATTCTTTCTGATTTTGATAATCAGGAATGTCAGCAAATCTCAGGGACAAAGTATTTTTACGGCGTTAAGGCACAGAAAGGAGATATCTGTGATAAAACATTTTTTGTAATGTCAAATCCAATAGGATATGTTTACCCTAATCCTTTTAGACCCGGAGAGGATAAATCTCTCAATTTCCCTGTTCCTGATAATGCGATAATAAGTGATGTTGCTTTATTGACAATTTACTCTGTAGACATGGTTAATCGCTATTCAAAAAAGAAGGAAGTTGTAGTGAACAGAACTTTCCGCAAGGGAGAAAAAAATGACAGAGTAATTCAGGTTGAAGCCGGAGAGTTGGACGAACTCTGCAGTGGTGTTTATATTTTCTCTGTGGATTACAAAAGTAAATTGACTTATGGTAAATTTGTCATTGTCAGAAAATAAAAAAATATGGATGAATTTAGTTTAACAGCCAACAATATCAGCAAAAAGTTCGACAGAAGAAAGTCGCTTTTTGAAAATATACATTTCATATTATCAAATGGAAAAGCAATTGCCATAACAGGTAAGAATGGTTCGGGTAAGTCAACATTACTGAAAATTATTGCAGGTTTACTCTCGGCTTCTTCAGGAGATATTCATTTTGAACTTAATAAAAAGATAATTGCTTCTGAAAGGTTCAATGATTATTTCGGATTTGTTTCTCCTTATCTGAATCTTTATGAAGAATTCACTGCTCCCGAGCATATAAAGTTACATACTGAGTTAAAGGGAATTGAATTCAATCAAAGCAGGGGAGAGGAATTGTTAGAAAGGTTCAATTTATCTAATAGTAAGGATAAATACATCAGTAAATTCTCCTCGGGAATGAAGCAAAGATTGAAGCTTATTTTAGCAATATACAATGAACCACCTGTTTTATTTCTTGATGAACCATATTCAAATCTTGACGAATCAGGTATTAGCATTGTCAGGGAAATAATAATCAACCATAAATCTAATGGTGGCGGGATAATTATTGCCACAAATGACGAAAGAGAAAAAGCTCTTTGCGATGAGATTATTTCGCTTGAGTGAAGTTTCTTATCTTTCGACAAGCTCAGGATGACAGTGATAGACGAAAATCCTTCGACAAGCTCAGGATGACTGTAATAGACGAAAATCCTTCGACAAGCTCAGGATTTGTTATTACTAATAATGAAAGTTTAAAAAAAGTAGAAATAATAGTCAGTAGGGTATAGATGCAAAACTTGTTTAACAAAATCGGTCAAATAATAAATCTAATATACTGCAGGTTCTAAAATTGTTAGTGTACCTTTCGTAGCATCGAGTTCGGCTTTAACACCAATAGGCATTGTCCATTGAGACGCAAGATGTCCAACGGGAATTCCTATTACCGCGGGGATATTTAGTTTTTTCATTCTTGATTCGATTACTTCTCTGGCTGTATAGGAAAGATTTGGGTAGAAATAATATTTTTTATCTAATGTTGGGTAGGAACCAAACATTATTCCTGCACATTTTTGTAACTTATTACTAATATCCAATTGCGTTAACATTCTGTCTAATTTGTATGGGTCTTCGGAAACCTCCTCAATAAATAAGATAGAACCTTCGGTTTCAACTTCGTAAGGACTACCTAATGTACTTGAAAGCATAGTCAAATTACCACCCACTAATCTACCTGTAGCTTTACCCG
>CAZEHW010000303.1:0-1697 GCA_964511865.1 uncultured Hyphomicrobiales bacterium
GATACAGTATTTGAGTATAATTCAGATACAGGAACAGGTACCGGATTTCTTTTTTGGCAGTACAATGCAGAAGATTTTGCTTATGCTATAAGAAGAGCATTGAATCTTTATAACAAAGAGCCACATTGGACAATAATCAGGCAGAATGCCATGAATCAAGATTTTTCATCCTCAAAATCAGCTCTTGAATATATGAAAATATTTCAATGGGCTTTGGAAAAAGTGAGAGGAAAAGCAAAATAGAACTATCATTGATAGAACTATCATTAGAAGTTAAAATATTTAATATTGAAAACACTACTCTTGGTTATTTTTGAAAAAATATATATGTAAAAACAGCTTATAATTACCAAATGAAAAATGTATTGATACTGACATATAATTTTCCACCCGATGGCGGTCCTGCCGTTCAAAGGGTTACTAAATTTATTAAATACATTAATAATTTTGGATACAGAGCTATTGTCTTAACATCAAAGAATAGTAATGAAATAATTGATAATACATTACTGGAGGATATTCCTGACAGCACTTTAATATACAAAACAGTAGATTATGGGAACTATTGCCCGGGAGAGTTAAGAAATAAATTACTTAAAAATCTTTTTGTCCCGGACAAACAAAGATTTTGGGGAGTGTTACTGAATAATACACTTAAAAGAATAATTAAAGAGCACAAAATTGATATAATTTTTTCAAGTTCACCACCACACTCAGTTCATATTGCCGCAATGAAAATCAAGAATAAATTAAATATTCCCTGGGTTGTTGATTTTCGTGACGAATGGACAAAAAATCCAAGTTTTAAGGACTTTATTAAAAAAGAAAAAAACAAAGAACTTGAAGAACTTGTTGTGAGAAATGCTGACCACATTGTTGTTTGTACGCAAGCGGCTGAAGATAATTTTAAAAAGATGTATGCAGTTGAAAATATTTCTGTTATCTTGAACGGATACGACAGTGAAGACTTTGAATCAATTACGAATCACGAATTACAAATTACGAATGATAATGGATGTTTGAATATTCTTTATTATGGAAGATTGAGTAAATTAAAAACAAATATTAACAATTTACTACAAGCGATGAGTGAACTGGAGCAAGAAGAACACCCGAATTATCTTCCTATTAAGTTAAGTGTAATTGGGAATAATTTACAAAAGAACTGGATGAAAAATTTTCAGACAATTGAAAATAATGTAAGCTTTATTGGATACAAATCTCACAGGGAATGTTTGGAATATTCAAGTTCAGCAGACATTCTATTGTTATTAGCCACGAATATGAATGATACTGAATTTTTTCCGGCAAAAATATTTGAGTATGTAAAATTGAGAAAGCCAATTCTTGCTATAATTACTAAAGCAGGAGAACTATCTTCATTTTTAGAATCTTACGGAAACAGTAAAATTGTATATGAAAATGATATTGAAAATTTAAAAAGAACGTTGCTGGAAATAATTGATATGAAAAGGAATTATAAATTGAAGTTATCGGATAATGATAAATTTATTGAAAGTTATGACAGGCAAAAACAAGCTGAAGAATTAGCAAAGATTTTTAACAAAGTAATAAAAAATGATTGATTGCGAACATAATAGGGATTTAGTTTATAACGTTTGGGATGCACCAAAAAGCACTAAAAGATATAAGAATGAGATGTTGAGATTTTATGAAATAATGTCTTACGTACCAAA
>CAZEHW010000304.1:0-1534 GCA_964511865.1 uncultured Hyphomicrobiales bacterium
AACAGGTAAATGGTCAGTTCAATTGATTTGTAAAAAAGAGAAACAAAAATTTATATCTGATAAATAAGTAATATAATGAAACGACAAATTATTCTGACAACATTGCTGATTTCTGTTTTCATCAGCGCGAAGTCTCAAACTGATACTGTAATAGATAGTTTACTAATTCAGTATGTTTTATCATCGGCAAATACGAATGCCGGGATACTGGCTGGTGTAATTGATTCTAATACCGGTATTGTAAAAACATTTTCAAACGGAGCAATTGACAAGGGGAATGATTTACGCCTAGTCTGTCCGGGTTCGAAACCTGCAATCAGCTATCTGATTCTGAAAAACGGGTTAAATATTCAATCTAAGATTGATAAATGGTTTCCATTAGATCAAGGCTATAAAATGTCTGACAAAATCACAATTAAGATGCTACTGTCGAATACCAGTGGGATCAATGATTATGTTAGATTGCTTTTCAGTTGCAAACAGGCTGGCAATGCTCAGTTAACTATTGATACAGCTTACAAAAACAAAGAATTAGCATTTAATCCGGGAGAATCTGTTCTGTATTCAAACACGGGTTTTAATATGGCCGGGATGATCTTAGAAAAGGAAACCGGGAAAACTGTCGATGAATTATTATCAGAACGGTTTAAAGAAATTTCGCCCTCAATACGAATGGACAATGGGAATGGTAATTATCCAAAAGGGTACATGCCCTGGCCGTATCATTATAGTCTATCAGCCTTTTCCGGTGGTTTGATTGGGACAATTGAAGATTATTTAAGAATGATGGCTTATATCAGTAAACAATCCGAATTTAAAATAATGACCGATTGGGTAAAGGTTGTAAATGGATGGAAACATGGACTGGGAATTGAAGGTGAAGGAAATAAAGTTATTTATCCGGGTAATTCAGGCGCTAACCTGTCCTGGCTGGTAATTGTTGATTCGAAAATTATCTATGTCCATACGGCAAATGATATAGATAATAATAAGTTTCAAGGATTACTGGATAATGTGATTCCATTATTGACTATACTTTAAAAGCAATTTACCTGATTTATAATGATGTAACAATAATTCAGTATGAAAACGATTTACCTTACTTTCATCATTCTGCTGCTGGTTAACGCTGGTTTTGCACAAACAATCCCCAACGATAGTTTGTATTTGGGTCAAATTCATTTCAATTGATTTGAAAAAAAACAAAATTTATTTTAGGCAAGTAAACAGTATTTTATGAATTTGAACGATAAATTATTCTGACCACATTGCTAATTTCTATTTTCTTTAGCGCAAAAGCTCAAACTAATTCTTTAAAATTCCAATTATCTTTTCGATGCCTTAACTGATACCCTAAATCCAAATAAAGCCAGTAAATAGTATCACAACATATCCCAATTCCAGTTTATTTTCTATTTTTACACCGCTTCAACCTGCATTGGCAAACAACAAATTTTGCCAATGAATAAATTACTACCATCCCGTTTCGCTGTTTGCATTCCTGTAAAGCCTTACGTTAAAAGATTTCTCGATA